>JAAFHR010000188.1 GCA_013298455.1 Betaproteobacteria bacterium
CCGCCGCTAACGCGATCCGAATTCTGGCTGTTGATGCCGTGGCTAAGGCCAAATCTGGCCATCAAGGCATGCCCATGGGCATGGCGGAAATCGCGGTCGCGCTCTGGGCGAAACACTTGCGCCACAACCCGGCAAATCCGCATTGGGCAAATCGTGATCGGTTTGTCGTTTCCAATGGCCACGGCTCGATGCTGCCTTATGCGCTTTTGCATTTGAGTGGCTACGATTTGCCGATGTCGGAAATTCAAAATTTCCGCCAACTGCACAGCAAAACGCCGGGGCATCCCGAAGTGGGCATCACACCCGGAATTGAAACGACCACAGGCCCGCTCGGACAGGGCATCGCTAACGCCGTGGGTATGGCGCTCGCAGAGAAGCTCCTCGCTAAACAATTCGGCAGCGTGATCGATCATCACACTTACGTTTTCATGGGCGACGGCTGCATGATGGAAGGCGTGTCGCACGAAGCGTGCTCGCTCGCTGGCGTGTTGGGGCTCAACAAGTTGATCGCGTTCTACGACGACAACGGCATTTCGATTGACGGGCACGTTGAAGGCTGGTTCAAAGACGACACGAAAAAGCGCTTCGAAGCCTACGGTTGGAATGTGATCGGACCGATTGACGGGCACGACATCGATGCGGTTGACGCCGCAATCGTCGCCGCGAAAAAGGAATCCGCTCGCGCGACACTCATCATCTGCAAAACCGACATCGGCCACGGCTCACCCAACAAACACGGCACCTCCGACGCGCACGGCACCGCCGTCATGGGCGACGAAATCGCCGCGACCCGCGCACATATCGGCTGGACCTTGCCGCCGTTTGAATTACCCGCTGAAGCTTACGCAGCGCTTGATGCAAAGCAAAGTGGCGCTGAGCTAGAAGCCAATTGGAATAAGGCGTTCGCGGGCGCTGATGCTGAGTTAAAGCGGCGTTTGAGTGGTGCATTGCCGATGAACTACGCAGAGATTTTGAAGCGCGCTATCGATGCCGCAATTGCGGTGGACAAAGAAGTCGCCACCCGCAAAGCCGCGCAAAACGCGCTCGAAGTCTTCGGTCCAGCGCTCCCCGAAATGATTGGCGGTTCGGCTGATTTGACAGGGTCGAATTTGACGAATCACAAGCAATCCACCGCAGTCACCGCAGCGGGCACCGGCAATCATATCGGCTACGGCGTGCGCGAATTCGGTATGTGCGCGATTGCCAACGGCATGGCGCTGCACGGCGGCGTGATTCCCTACGTCGGCACGTTCCTTGTGTTCAGCGATTACGCGCGAAATGCGGTGCGGATGGCGGCGCTGATGAAGCAGCGTGTGCTCTATATCTTTACGCATGATTCAATTGGCGTGGGTGAGGACGGTCCGACGCATCAGCCTGTTGAGCATGTGGCCTCCCTGCGTTTAATTCCCGGCTTGCACGTATGGCGCCCCGCGGATTCGATGGAATCGGCGGTGGCTTATGCGAGCGGTATCGAGCGGAGCGACGGTCCAACGATGCTTTGCCTGTCGCGTCAAAATACGGTGGTCATCAAGCGCGATGCCTCGCATGAAGCGCTGATTCGTCGTGGCGCGTACATCGTTGCTGATAGCGCCGAGCCGAAAGTGATTTTGCTCGCCACCGGCTCTGAGCTCGGCTTGGCGATGAGCGCGTACAAGCAGCTTGAAACGGATGGAATCGCGGCGCGCGTGGTCTCAATGCCCTGCACGCAGCTCTTTGACACGCAAAACGTGGATTACAAATTGGCCGTTTTGCCGCACGATGTTCCGAAGCTCGCCATTGAGGCGGGCGTGACCGATGGCTGGTGGAAATACGTCGGCACCACGGGCGGCGTGGTCGGCATCGATACCTTTGGCGAATCAGCGCCTGCGCCGGTGCTGATGAAGCATTTTGGTTTGACGACAGAGAATGTGGTCGCGAAGGCGAAGGCGTTGATCTAACTTTGCCCTCTCCCTGGGGGAGAGGGTGCCCGACAGGGCGGGTGAGGATGTGGGCATCCTCACATTTTTCGACGGGAGTAGCGTGCATGCACCCTCTCCCCCGCCCTCCCCCCCAGGGGGAGGGAGCTTGAAACCGAGGACAGGACATGGCAATCAAAGTAGGCATCAACGGATACGGTCGCATTGGCCGCAATATTCTTCGCGCGATTTATGAATCAGGTCGCACCGACATCGAAATCGTCGCGATCAATGATTTGGGCGATTCGGAAACCAACGCGCATTTGACGCGCTACGACACGGCACATGGCCCTTTCGGCAAAAAAGTGGCGGTGGACGGCGATCATCTGATGATCGAAGGCGACAAGATCAAAGTGTTCGCCATTCGAAATCCCGCCGAGATTCCATGGGGTGCGCATGATGTTGATGTGGTGATGGAATGTACGGGCTTGTTCACGAGCAAAGCCAAGGCGAGCGCGCATCTCTCGGGCGGCGCAAAGAAAGTCATCATCTCTGCGCCTGGCGAGAAAGACGTTGACGGCACCGTTGTCTACGGCGTCAACCACAACACGCTCAAAGCCAGCGACACCGTAATCAGTAACGCGAGCTGCACGACCAACTGCCTCGCACCGCTCGCCAAGGTGTTGCATGAGCAAATTGGCATCGTCAACGGTTTGATGAACACCATCCACAGCTACACCAACGATCAGGTGTTGACCGATGTGTTTCACAAAGATTTGCGCCGTGCTCGCGCCGCTGCGCACAACATGATTCCCACGAAAACGGGAGCCGCCGCTGCCGTTGGATTGGTGCTTCCCGAGCTCAACGGCAAGCTTGATGGTTTCTCGGTTCGCGTACCCACGATTAACGTGTCATTCGTTGATTTGTCGTTCGTGGCCGCACGCGACACCACGGTCGACGAAGTCAATCGCATCATGTACGCCGCTGCTCAAGGCGCGATGAAAAACGTACTCGAATACAGCGACGGACCGCTGGTTTCAAGCGACTTCAATCACAATCCGCATTCATCGATCTTCGATGCAACATGCACCAAAGTGTCGGGCCGTTTGGTGAAAGTTTGCTCGTGGTACGACAACGAATGGGGCTTTAGTAACCGGATGCTCGACACGACGGTTGCGTTGATGGCCGCGAAATAGGGTGCTCGTAGGAGCGGCTTGCCGCGAATGCTGGACTTCGCGACGATGATGCCAATTGCAACGTTTTTCGCGGCAAGCCGCTCCTACATTTTCACGCACCTGACTCGCTACGCAAATGAACACTTCGGACGTTGAAATCCGCCCAACCCGACTCAGCGATTTACCTTCGCTGGTAGTGGATTGCCTGAATCCGGTGTTTCTGGAGCGGAAGTTTTTGGCAATTGTTGAAGCAATTCCGGTGGGCGAGGCAATGGGTTATCACGCCGCAAAGATCGTTGACGGACATCCGCATTTCGTTGCCGTGGTCGGGGACCGCGTCGTCGGGTTGTGTGATGTCGCGCCCAACGCAGCGCGGATTGCCGCGCAACAACACTGCGTGACCTTGGGCATGCTGCTCTCGCCCGAGTATCGCGGTCGCGGGCTTGGTGAGCGTTTACTGCAGGCCACGCTCGAAGCGTGCAGAGGCAAGTGGGAGCGCGTGGAGCTCAGTGCGTACAGTCACAATGAACGAGCGTACAAGCTCTATTTGCGTTGCGGCTTCAAAGAAGAGGGTCGCCGCATCGGCGCTTGGAAGCTCGATGGTGTGACCTCTGACATCATTGAAATGGCAATTACTTTGTAGGAGCGGCTTGCCGCGAATGCTGGCGTTCGCAACCGCGCCTCGGATCGCAACGCTTTTCGCGGCAAGCCGCTCCTACAGCTCTGAACTATGAACTTCAAAAAACTTACCGACCTCGATCTCAAAAACAAACGCGTTTTCATTCGCGCGGATCTCAATGTGCCGCAGGATGATGCGGGCAACATCACTGACGACACGCGGATTCGTGCGTCTGTTCCGGGCATTCAATTTGCGTTGAACGCTGGCGCCGCGGTGATGGTGACATCGCACTTGGGGCGTCCGACCGAGGGCGAATTGAAGCCTGAGGATTCGCTTGCGCCGATTGCCGCTCGATTGTCGGAATTGCTTGGCAAGCCCGTGCGTTTGATTACGAATTGGGTGGAAGGCGGATTTGTTGTTGCGCCTGGCGAGGTGGTGCTTTTGGAAAACTGCCGCTGCAACAAGGGCGAAAAGAAAAACGACGAAACGCTTGCCAAAAAAATGGCCGCGCTCTGCGACGTATACGCCAACGATGCATTCGGCACAGCGCACCGCGCTGAGGCCACGACCGAGGGCATCGCTCGTTTTGCGCCCATCGCTTGCGCTGGCCCATTGATGGCGGGCGAGCTTGAGGCGCTGGGCAACGCGCTCTTAAACCCGAAGCGCCCCTTGGTCGCGATTGTTGCGGGCTCGAAAGTTTCAACCAAACTCACGATCCTAGATTCGCTGGCGGATAAGGTCGATCAGCTGATCGTTGGCGGCGGCATCGCCAACACATTCCTTCTGGCGCAGGCCAAGCCCATTGGCAAATCGCTGGCAGAGCACGATCTCGTGAATGAGGCGAAAAAGATCATCGAAAAAATGGCCGCACGCGGCGCGTCGGTGCCGTTGCCCAGCGATGTGGTGTGTGCCAAAGAATTCGCGCCAACCGCCGTCGCCACCACAAAATCCATCGCCGATGTAGCGGCGGACGACATGATTCTCGACATCGGCCCACAAAGCGCAGCGGCGCTGGCCTCCACAATCGCCAACGCTGGCACCATCGTTTGGAATGGCCCCGTCGGCGTGTTCGAGTTTTCGCAGTTTGCAGGCGGCACCAAGGCGATTGCGCAAGCAGTTGCCGAGTCCAAAGCATTTTCGATTGCGGGTGGTGGCGACACCATCGCGGCGATCAACCAATTCGGCGTGGCTGATCGGGTGAGCTACATCTCAACCGCGGGCGGCGCGTTTTTGGAATTCCTTGAAGGCAAAACGCTGCCTGCCGTTGCGGCGCTTGAGGCGCGGGCTGACTGAGTCGTCGCAATGACGGTTCGCATCCGCGCGGCGACTGTGGGGGATGCTTCAGCGCTCTACGCGGCGGAGCGAGAAACTGCGAAGACGCCCGGTTTTTTGGTGTCGCGGCCCAATGAATTGCACACTGCGGCATTCGCTGCAAGGATCGCGGAGCTTGAAGCGCCGGGGCATCGCGGTCGCTACGTGGTCGCAACAGGCCCGCAATCCGAGGTCTTGGGCCACGCACTCCTTGAGCCTATGTCGCTCGCAGCGATTTCACATATCTTTCGGCTCACTATCGTTGTTCATCCGGGGCACACGGATCGCGGCGTAGGACGGGCGCTGATGAGCGACATCGTGGCTTGGGCGAGCTCTGATCATCGCGTCGAGAAGATCGAACTGCTGGTTCGTGCGACCAACGAGCGTGCGATTCAGCTGTATCGGAAGTTCGGCTTTGTTGAAGAAGGCCGCTTCATCAAGCGCATAAAGCTTCAAGACGGTCGCTACCTCGACGACATAGCGATGGCGCTGCACCTCTAGCGGTGCCCGCCAAGAACGACCGCGCCCAGCGAGACAGCTCACTCATCCCTTAGGACTAGTCACGCGTTCGCCGACGCGGCCAACGCCACCCACGCCTGCACATTCGGTCGCGACCACTGCGTTTTCACGTAGCGCTCCAACTTCGCAGGCACTGGATCGCCGTTGTGCACCAAGCGATTGAGCATCATCGCCAGATCGACGTCAGCGATGCACCATTCATCTAGCAAATTGCCCGACGGGTTGGTGAGCAGCGCTTCGGCGGCGCGAACGAGTTTTTCAGCCGCAGCCTGCGCCTCTGCTGAAAGCGGTTTCGCCTTGTCGTGCTGAAACACGGTGCTCGTGGAGCGCTCCATGCGAATCGGCATCAAATCGCTGCGAATCCAAGCTTGCACTTGGCGCGCTCGGGCGCGAGCTTGTGGATTCATCGGTAACACGCGCGGCGAACTTGGAAACGCATCCTCTAAATACTCGCAAATCGCCGAGGATTCGGAGACGGCGAAATCGCCATGCGTGAGTATGGGAACTCGCTCGGTGATGGAGCTCTTTTGATAGCTGCGCTCGCGGTGTGCATCGGCTCCAAGATCAATTTCAACGATAGTGAACGGCAGATTTTTTTCCTTGAGCGTAACGAACGACGCCAGCGCGTAGGGGCTCGTGTAGCCAGTGTTGACGTAGAGCGTGAGTGCATCAGACATGGATTCAACCTTTTTTTGAAAAAGTGATGTGAACTTGGGCGCCGCTGGCGGCGGAATTGACGTGAAAGTGTGCGGCCGCTGAACAATTTTTTGCCACCGATTTCACAGATTCCACAGATGTGCGCGCGTCTAAGGGCTGAAATCTGTGGAATCTGTGAAATCGGTGGCAGAAATCGCTCGGTCTCAGCGCACGGGGGCGGCGCAAAGCGCCACGGCCGTTAAACGCGAGCGAACTTCGGATCCAAGCGATCCGCAACACTGCGAAGCGCCACGGCAACCGGATGCAACGCTGACACCGAGAGCGCCTCCCAAAACGACGGCGAGGAGCGCGTCGAGACCGGTGATTGTGCGACCAACGCTACGCGCGCCACGCCGTCACCGCCCACTGGCTCCACGACCACTTGGCCGTGCGAGCATGGGATCACGAGCGAATCACCCGCTTTAACAAAAAAGTCCTGCGAGCTGCCTGAAACGGTCACCCAGAGCTCGCCTTCGAGCGATT
>JAAFHR010000189.1 GCA_013298455.1 Betaproteobacteria bacterium
TTCGCACAGCTGCCGAAGCTCGACACCACGCCTGGCAAATGGAGCTACAGCACACGTACCGAAATTCCCGGCATCGGCAGCATCCCGATGAGCTTTGAGCAGTGCGTCACACAAAAAGACATCGATGAAGGCCGCAACCTGAACTCGCAAAAAGATGCGGGAATGGATTGCAAATACACCGACTTGAAGCAAACGGGCAATCGCTATCAATTCACCGCGACCTGCAGCGGCAAAAACATGCCCGAGCCGATGGTGATGACCTACGACATGACCGCCACCGCCACGCAAATGGATTCCAAGATGACCATGACCGGTGGCGCTGCCAAGCAAATGGGTGGCAAGATGAATATGTCGATGAGCGCCAAGCGCTTGGGTGGTTGCTGATTTGCGCTTGGGTATTCGAGCTCGAAGCGCGTCTGCCGCGCTCCTAATCGGCGTAGCAACTGCGGGCACTTTACAAGCGCAAACCGCTGGCGAATGGCGATACAGCATCGCTACCGATCAAGCGAGCATTCCCGCCGATATGCAGGTGAACTTCCCGACCGTGTCGTTCAAAACTTGCTTGCGCGCCGCCGATTTTGAGAGCGGCCGCGCGTTCGGCTTGCAAACCTTGGCGTCGAGCAAATCGCGCTGCCCGACCAATGATTTCTCTCGAACGCTAGGCGCTGATGGCAAATCGGATGCGGTGAAATTCGCGTTTAGCTGTGATCAAGGCCAAACGCTATCCGGCAGGGGCGAAGGGCGCGTTGCAGCCAAACGCTTTGAGGTGCGGCTGGAGAGCACTTACTCGCCCCCAGTGTCGGGTGTTGAAACGATCAAGCAAACGATGAGTGGCGTTTACGTTGGGGCGTGCGCTGCACCGCTCGATGCTGATCGGCTCGAAGTGCAGCCGAATTAGCGTTCGCGTTTCACATCGTGAATTGACCGGGCCACAGCCAGAGTCCGCCCGCCGTCATCGTCACATATCGACAAAACTTTCCCGCCGCGCCGTAAAAGAAACACGGCCAAAACGGCAGTCGAAGCCAACCTGCTACTGAGGTGAGCGGGTCACCAATGATTGGCAGAAACGCGAAGAAACAGGCCTTCGGACCGAGGCGCTGCAGCCAAGCGAGCGCCTTGCTCTGCGTGGTTGACTTTTTGTAGCCCTCAACGGCTCGCTTCGCACCGTAGCCCATCCACCAGTTGATCGCCCCGCCGAGTGCGTTGCCAAGCGTTGCCACGGCGATGGCTGGCCAAAACAGTTCTGGGTTGAGCTTCACCAAACCAAAGACCGCTGGCTCGGAGCCCATCGGCAGCAGCGTCGCGGAAATCAACGCCACAACGAACACCGTCGACAAACCGAACTTCGGGAGTGAGAGCGCTGCTAAGAGCGACGCGAGCCATGCTTCCATCGTTGCGATTTTGCACTAGCGGCCGCGGAGCCGTTGCAGATGTTTGGTCTTGGCGACCTGGCGCGCTGCACGGCTCGTGCAGAAGGCACCGCGCATCAGGCGCTCGATACAACGGGCAGCTTCGTCAAGCTAAATACTTCTCGCCGATAAAGCAGTGCGAATTGCGCAAGGCCGCGTCGCGATTTCAGTAGCGCGACCATGGGTTGTGGCAGTGCTGGCGTAGGCGTGTCGGGCGGCGCATCGTTGGGGGTTTCGATGGGTTTTGATTTCGCAGCTGCGTCGGCGATGGCCGCGGGCGTTGAGCCCGGACCACACATTGATGCGGCGATGAGCGCATCGATCATCGCGTCTCCGGTCAGGCTCGCCAGCGTCACCACCCCCGTGCCACGCACCGGTGGACTGAGTGCGCGGCCATCACCCAACTCGCCGTCGGCGCAGTGCCGCCGTTCGTTGAGACATTTGGTGACCCAAAGGGCTTTGACCTCTTCGTTCCAACCGTTGTAGAAATCGGCGTGCGTTGAATAGCCGCCCCGCGTGTTAGTGAGGTTGTACATGTCAGACGAATACCGCCACCCGACTGTTCCAGCATCGCCGACCGGGAAATCAACCCCGACGGAGAGCGCAGGCAGCGGCACCGGATGTGACGGCGGGCACGAGAGATTTTCGTAGGGCTGAAACTGCGGATCCACGTTGGCTGGGTCGTAGCGCGCCCCCGAGACGTGGCTTCGGTGATCGGGCGAATCGAGATTCACGCCGTCCCAGCAGCGCGGGAAGCTGACGGCAAAGTGCAGCCGAGAGCCGGGCGGGCAGTGCGGCATCATCCGCCATGCATCGGCAGGAATCGGACCGATGGGTGCCACGTCTTCCTCGGTCTGCGGATTCTTGCAGCTCAAACCGCCCGCACCGCCCTTGGTCCAAGGCTCGGGATTGGTTGGGTTTGACGCGGCCGAACCGACAATCATCCGCAGACCTTTGGGCATCGGCTGCATCGCGGTGCTGGGGCGCAATCCATCGCGTTTGTAGTAAACGTTGTGGGATTTGTCGACCGGGCGAACGAAGTTTCCGGCGGCGTCCAGAATCGCTGGAATCCAGTAGCCGCTTCGATTGAGCGTGCCGCCGTGGCAAGTGCTGCCGCCCATCGAACGAACGAGTTCAGGCGTGGTGTAGGCATCGGTTTCCACATTGCCTAAAAACGTGTGAAGGTGCGACGCGCCGTTCATTCCAAGCGCTACGACGGGATCGTTGGGGCCAGCGTGAGAGAAGTGGCATTGGATGCGGAAGTCGCCGCCCGCATCGGTGGTGGGCGAGGGGCCGATGGGGTAGGTAAACGTTTGAGCGGTGATCTCATCGCCGTTAAAGGTGCGAAATGATCCGGTAGCAGCAGCGGACAGTGCAACGTTGCCGGAGCTCCTCGCGGATGTTGCAACGTTGATGGAGTAGGCGGTGTTAGACGGCATGTTGGCGCTCGGCTGGCAGGTCGCCGCGTTTACCGCGTCGTTCCAGCTCCAGTTGCACGTCACGGGCGGGGACGTGGTGATGGCGGCTTGTGCGCTCGCTTTGTTCATCGCTCTGCTGAAAAACACCACGATCGGGGCATTGGCTGACACCTTGTCGGCGCGCGGTAGTACGGCAAGCACTCTTGGCGCTTCCGTCGAGGGCGCTGGGCAGCCCTGTTCGATGAACCGTTTGATGTCGTTGCCGTTGCGCCGCGAGGCGAGCACGGGCAGCGTCATTCCTTGTAACCACAGCGACGGCGCGAAACCTGCCATGTAGCGCGCGGCGATCATGGCGTCGACGGCAGTGAAAAAGCCATCACCGTCGAGATCCAATCGCGTTGAGCGAAGCGGTTCAATCGCGGCGATCACGTTGGCATGCGGTACCGGAGTCGATGTCAGGCCGGCCGTCAAGCTGCCGTCGCGCGCACCGTTGGTATAGCGCAGCATCATCATGCCGTCTACAGCCAATCGGGCGCTAGCGCCACCAGAGACGGCAAACGGGCAGCTCTGCGCTGAGGCATTCGGCATCCCGAGCGCCAACGCGTACATCGCGAGCGCTAAGAGCATCGAGTGAATGGAGCTCAGTTTCGTTGACAACATCAATGCGTTCTCCCATTGAATGAAAACGTTGCTGGGTAGAGCGGTCGCGACTTTGCACGATCCATCGATAATTATGCTAACAGCATAAATGTCGACGGGCTAGACCTAATTTCTCGGCATTTTCTGAATGCACTCGCGTTTGCACGCCCGCAGCAGCGCGCCGCAGCGCGGCCTCAACACACATTGGAAATCGCGCTGAGACTGCCCAACAACCGCTCCGCCCCGAAGCCAGTGATGACAGTGAAGGCAAGATTTGCGCCGCGAAGCTTCGCTTGCAGTCGGTCGGTGACGGGCTGTTGCACCTGCGGGCCGTCACGCTGCAAACCATCAGCTTGCCAGCCGATGTCGGGAAGCAGCAGCAGGGTGTGCGTGTATCGACGGTGCGCTTCGAGCGCGGTGGCGTAAAGCGAGTCGTCGCCAAATACGATGTCGCTGTAGACGGCGGTTTGCAGCGGGGCCGTGTCACAGAAAATATACGCTGCGCCGATGGCCATCGCTCGCTCGATGGCGAGTTGCTCGCGTTCAAGCTGGGTAGCCATAATCGCGCGCTGCTCAGCTTGCTCGGGTGTGCGTTGGTGGTGGTCGCAGAGTTCGCGCAAATACTCAGGCACGAATTCAGTGTTGAAGTGGGCTGCGAGTTCGGCGGCGAGCGTTGTTTTGCCTGTACTTTCCGCACCCAGAATTGCGATGAGTTGTACCGATTGTCGCGGAACGTTCACGGAGCCGCTCCGTTCAGCTTACGGTGCCAGACGCGCCAACCCCACAGCGCCATCGCGAAAAAGAGCACGTAGAGCAGGGCAGTGAGGAGCAGGTTTTTGTGAATGAACAAAGCTACGCTCGCCGCGTTAACCACGCACCACACCCACCAGTTTTCGATGAGTTTTCTGCCGAGCAAATAGGTGCCCACCACGCTGCCAGCAGTGACAAATCCGTCGGCCCACGCGACATCGGTATCGGTAAATCGAGCGAGCAGCGCTGCAAACACAAGCCACAGCATCAGCCAAATTCCGGTCGCCATGATCCGATTGTTTGAGCTGAGCGTGGTGACCGCAAGCGCGTTGCCTTCAGCGTCGCGCCGCCCAAAGAGCCACTGCCACCAACCCCACACAGCCGTGAGCGCAAAAAAAATGTTCACGCCCGTTTCGCCGTACAGTTTGCTCGCGTAAAAGAGCCAGGCGTAGAGCAAACTCGCGAGCATGGTGAGCGGCCACGCCCAATGCCATTCGCGAACGTTGCCAATGATGTTGGCGATCGCGAGAAAAAATGCGGCGACTTCGAGCCAAGTGACCGGCGTTTCCCACAGCGTGAATGCGGTCTCAAGCATGGCCATCCCGCCTTAAAAATCAATCGCGACGCTCGCACGCACCGTTCGCGGTGTCGATGCGAAGAGATACACGCCGCCCCAAGGTTGTGTCGGGGCTTCTCGCCAGTAAATCCGATTGCTCAGGTTTTCAGCGTTGAGTCGCCACGTGGTTAATCGGCCGAGAATTGAGCGTTGGTACGACAGCCCGGCATCGAGCTGCCATGCGCTGGGCAGCGTGGTGCTGCCGTCGGCGTTGGCGGTTTTGCCACGCTCGGTCGTCAGGAGTGCGTTCATCGAAAGCCCTGGGAGCGCTTGTAATTTGTAGTCTGCGAATAGCGATGATTTGAAGCGCGGCACGTTGGTGACACGAGCACCGATCAGCGTGGGATCAATGGCGCGAGTAAACGTTGCGTCGAGCGACGAGACGCTGGCTTGAATCGAGAGCGCATCGGTCCATCGACCCACCGCCGAGAGCTCGATGCCGCGATGCCGCGCACGCTTCGCACCAGCCAGCTTAATGGATCGACCGTCGGCTTGGGGCGCGTCGTCAGCAAACGGCTTTTCGATATTGAAGAGCGCAGTGGTGAGGAGCAATCGTGGACTGACTTGCCACTTGCCGCCCACCTCGATTTGCGTGCTTTTGAGTGCGGGTAAGGCTTGCCCAAAATTTACGAATCGATCCGCGCGGTTAGGTACGGCCTCAAGCTCCACGCCTTGCCCCCACGACGCATAGATCGTTGCGCTTTTCGCAAGCGCATAAGTCACACCTAGCCATGGCGTGGTGACGTTTTGCTCGAAGGCAATCGCAGCGGAGCCATCGCCGCGTTCGCTGCTTCGGCTGAGTTGGCTGACGCGAAGTCCCGCGAAGCTTTGTACATTGCTGCTCAGTTGCGATTGCAACGAGGCGTAGGCATCAATAGCGCGCTCGCGGCTGTCAGTGCCTAACTCCAGACGCGCGGAATTTGCGTTTACGGTGGTGGGAGAAAAGATGTTCGTGCTGCCCGCGTAGTTGTAGCTTTGCAGCGGCGCAGTGTCGACGGTGCTTCGACGAGCGCTCAGGCCGAAGCGAAGCTCGTGAGCGACGCCGCCCGTAATCATGCGGCCGTTGAGCTGCGCGTCAACACTCGAAACGGTTCTGCGCTCGTTGTCGCTTCGGTAGTCGTACACATCCACATCGCCATTGCTGCAAAGCCCCGGATAGACATACACCGCTGCGGTGCTGCACCCATCGGGAAAGGCGATGCGGTCATTGATGCGCGAGCGCTGAAGGCTCGCTGCGATGCGCGCCGTCCACTGATCGTTGAAGCGATGAGTCAGTGCCAATTGCGCTGTGGATGTTGTCGATTCGAACGGTTGCGACCAAGATTGGTCGTTCACGTTGAGTTTAGGATTGATTCGATTGGGCAGCGCATCACCCACGCCGTCGCCGTTGCTGTCGAGCAAGCCGAGGCCGGGAACCGAGGGTTGCTTGCGCTGATGTAGCTCCGCGTTGAACGTCAGCGCAGTGCTTGACGACAGGTTCGTTGCGAGCGCAAGGCTCAGAAATTGTCGTGAGCCGTCAGCCCGATCGGCTTGTGGGTGAAGCCTTTCTGCTGCGGCGTTGATCCGTACGCCAATGTTGCCGATGCTTCGATTGAAGTCGATGTGAGACTTGATGCCAGCGCGTTCATCGACACCAACATTGACCGTGGTGAATGCTTCTCTCAGTGGCACTTTGGTGACGTAATTCACCAGCCCGCCCGGGGCGGAAACACCCGACTGCAATCCAGCAACGCCCTTCAACACTTCGATGCGTTCGATGTTTTCAAAGGCCACTGGCGCGTAGTTCGAGATTGCTAAACCATTGCGCCGAAAGTTGTTGTCATTGGTCAGCAAAAAGCCGCGCACGG
>JAAFHR010000020.1 GCA_013298455.1 Betaproteobacteria bacterium
TTTTTTTTTTGTCATACACCGCGATCAGCGATGCGCTCATTTCGCGCGGGTGGCTCGTGGTGTAGCGGATGCGCTCGATGCCGGGAATTTCATCGATGTACTCGATGAGCGTTGCGAAATCGGCAATCTCTGCGCTGTCGCCCATTTTCCCTCTGTAGGCGTTCACGTTTTGCCCTAACAATGTGACTTCTTTCACGCCCTTCATCGCAAGCTCTGCGACTTCGGTCAGCACATCTTCAAACGGTCGCGACACCTCTTCGCCGCGAGTGTAGGGCACCACGCAAAAGCTGCAATATTTGCTGCAACCTTCCATGATGGAAACGAATGCGCTGGCCGCTTCCACGCGAGCCGGCGGCATATTGTCAAACTTCTCGATTTCGGGAAACGAGATGTCAACTTGCGAGAGCCCCGTAGCGCGACGCTTCGCGATCAGCGCAGGCAAGCGATGCAAAGTTTGCGGGCCAAACACCACATCAACATAAGGTGCGCGCTCAACGATCGCGCCACCTTCTTGTGAAGCCACACAACCGCCCACGCCGATCACCAGATTCGGATTTTTTTTCTTCAAATCCTTCACACGTCCGAGATCATGAAACACCTTTTCCTGCGCTTTTTCACGCACAGAACAGGTGTTAAACAAAATCACATCGGCGTTGTCCGGCGTGTCAGTTTTTTCGAATCCGCCAGCGGTTCCGGCATCCAAGATGTCGGCCATCTTGTCGGAATCGTATTCATTCATCTGGCAGCCAAAGGTGCGGATGAAGAGCTTTTTCTTGGCGAGTGTCGGAGTCGCCAAATCGGGCGCTACTGTGGTGTTTGTCATGTGGGCAGGGCGCGCGGCTTGATCCGGCGTTGCGATGTAGAGAACGCGCCATTTTACTCGCGTGCGGGCGCTTTTCGACGATCCTTGCCTGCACGCTTGACTTGATACATCGCGGCGTCGGCGTGTTTGATGAGCTCGGTCACGTTGATCGGTCGGGACGACTGCGACGATACGCCAACCGACGCGCCGACCACCGCCGAAATGTGTTGCTCGTTCAACGTAAAGACACAGGGAGCTCGCAGGGCGTCGAGGATCGCCGCTGTTAACTGAGCTGCGCGCTGATTGTTGGGTCCGTCGCTGAGCACCAACACAAACTCATCGCCGCCGACTCGAGCAGCGATATCCTCGGCGTTAAGCAATCGGCTGAGCCGCCGCGCCGTTTCGATGAGTACCGCATCGCCTGCGGCGTGGCCATGCTCGTCGTTGACTTTCTTGAAGCCGTCAAGATCGATGAACAGGCACGACAGGTGAAGCTCGGCATTGCTGCCTCGTTGCAATATTTCGTTGACGCGTTCATCGAGACCGCTACGGTTAAATAAACCCGTCAAGGGATCGTGGGTCGCCAGATGTCGAAGCTGCTGTTCGGCCAATCGTTTGGCGCTCACGTCTTCGATCAAGCACATCACCGTGAGCGACTGATCACTCGTCGCGCGAAGCGATGACAAAAACCAAGCAAGCTGTGTGATTTCACCGCTGGGTTTCACAAACGGCGCCTCGACCTGCGTGCGCGCTACGTCGCCCCGTTGCAGTTGCCGCAGTGAGCTGAGCAGCATCTCGGCATCTGCGCCCTCGCCCAACGCATCGGCGATGTTTTTTCCAGTCAGCGCTTCAGGATCGTAGCCAAGCATCGTTGCAGCCCGCGCAGAGCATCGAATCACGGCCAGAGCATCATCCAACTCGATGACCGTGAGCGGACTGTTTTCCACGTGCGAGGCTAAGCGCTGCGTCGCCGCAACGAGTTTCTCGGTCGCAACACGAAGTTCGTGCACACGCAGGGTGGTGGTGACCACGCCCAACACTTCGCCCGAAGGCGCCCTCCATGGCGACATGGTGACCGAGATCCACGCATCGGCGTCCTCATGAATTCGCCCTTTGCGCTCATAGGCGACCGTTTCACCAGCGAGCACTTTAGCGAACAGCGGTTCGATCAACTTCGCCGTTTCTTCGCCGTAGCACTCGAGCACGGTGCGCCCAACGGCCTCAGCGGCGGGCATCTTGAGCGCCCTGGCGAAACCCGCGTTGACGTAGCGAAAGTAGCCATCACGATCAATCACCGAAAGAGTAGCGCCCGTTCCGGTATGCAGCACTTCAAGGAGCGCAGTCGCATCGAGAGCAAGGGGATGGTGGACGGTCATGAGGCTCCCAGCGCAAAGTGAGGTGGCTCTACATCAACAGCGGACTGAGGCGCATTCGTCGCCCGTTCCGCAATTTATCAGGCAATGCCGGCGCTGGCTAGGAAAGCGTTTCACCTCACCGAGGCGCTACGGCGATTGCGTAGAATCTGAGCACTCACTTCCCAGTCCTCCCGCCGCCAATATGCCCCTATCAGCCGCCACTGCTGCCGACCGCGCTCGTATCCTCGCTGATGCTCTGCCCTACATCCGCCAGTTTCATGACAAAACGTTGGTGATCAAATACGGCGGCAACGCGATGACCGATCCAGCGCTCAAAAAGATGTTTGCGTTTGATGTGGTGATGTTGAAGCTCGTGGGTATGAACCCGGTCGTAGTGCACGGCGGCGGTCCTCAGATCAATGAAATGCTCGACAAGACGGGCAAAAAAGGCAGCTTCGTTCAGGGCATGCGGGTCACTGATGATGAGACGCTCTACGTCGTTGAAGCCGTGCTCGGTGAGCTCAACCAAGAAATCGTTGGACTCATTAACCAAGCTGGCGGCAAAGCGGTGGGGCTCAATGGTCAAGACGGCGGTTTCATTCGCGCCAAAAAATTGCTGCTGGAGAGCGACGACGAAAAGGGCAAGATGCTCGACATCGGCCATGTCGGCGACATCTACGCGATTGACCCAACGCTCATTCAACACCTCGACGCGGCTGACTTCATCCCGGTCATCGCGCCGATTGGCGTAGGCGACGATGGACAGGCCTACAACATCAATGCCGATTTGGTGGCCTCTGAGCTCGCGCAAACGCTTAAAGCCGAGAAACTCGTTTTGATGACCAACACGCCCGGCGTTTTGGATAAATCAGGAAAACTGCTTACCGGACTCACGCACGCCGAGATCGAAGCCCTCTTCGCCGACGGCACGATCAGCGGCGGGATGCGCCCAAAGATACAAGGCGCGCTTGATGCGGTGCTGCACGGCGTTAAAACCACGCACATCATTGACGGGCGTGTGGAGCATGCGCTACTGTTGGAGATTCTCACGTCCGAGGGCGTGGGCACAATGATTCGCTCAGAATAACAAAGCGAACCCCGACAACAAGAAGGAGTGACGAACATGGCAGGGAAACCGGGGGAGCGCCGCACACAGATTTTGCAAGTGCTGGCGAGCATGCTTGAGGTGCCTCAAGGCGAAAAAATCACTACCGCAGCGCTTGCGGCCAAGGTGGGCGTTTCTGAGGCAGCGCTCTATCGCCATTTCGCGAGCAAAGCACAAATGTTTGAAGGGCTCATCGAATTTATCGAAGAATCCGTATTTTCGCTCGTTAATCAAATCAATCAAACCGAGCGCGATGGCAGGGCGCAGGCGTACGGCGTTGTCGCGATGCTGTTAACGTTTGCCGAAAAAAATCCCGGTATGGTTCGAGTGTTGATTGGTGACGCGTTGGTTAACGAAGATGCGCGGCTGCAAGCGCGCATCAACCAACTCATGGATCGAATTGAAGCGTCGCTCAAGCAGTCGTTGCAGCTGGCAAGCGCTGGCGCTTCGCAGCCCGGTGCCGACGTCACCGCGAGTGCGAATGCCGCCGCGATGGCCGCATACGTCGTTGGGCGTTGGCATTCGTTCGCAAAGAGCGGCTTTAAGCGAAAGCCTAGCGCGCATTGGGCCACCGAGCAGCTCGCGTTTCGAGCGTAGCACCGGTCGCGCTACCGAAGCGCAAACATCAAACCAAACGGCACAAACACGATACTCGCCACGTTGCCCACCAACACGATAGACGCCACCTTTGCGGGCTCTTGCTTGTAGTAATCCGCCACCAAAAAGTTAAGCACCGCAGGCGGCAGCGAACCAAACAGGTACACCAAGCCGATTTGCTCTTTGCTCATGGGCACCCAGTGCACGATCAGGCCCGCCACGAAGAGCCCTGACAGCGGACAGATCGCAGCACCCACCAATGAGGTGGTGAAATCTTCCCACTTCACGTCGTTCATGCGAACGCCCAAGGCGAGCAGCATCACCGGAATCGCCGTATCGCCCACCAATTTAATCGGCGTGTGAATTGCGTCGGGCAGATGTGTGCCCGTGAGCCCCAATCCCGCCCCGACGACGGTGGCCCAAATCATCGGGCTTTTCAGGAAAAACTTCACGTCGGCGTGTTTGTTAACAATGAATTGCCCGACGGTGAAATGCAGCAAATTTGATGTGGTGAACAGCGCCACCATTCCCGCGACACCCGGCGCACCAAAGGCAAAGAGCGCCAGCGGCAGCCCCATGTTGCCGCAGTTATTGAACATCATCGGCGGCACGAAAGTGCGCGCGCTTTCGCCACCAAATTTCGCGAAGGGATAGGCGATCAAACCCGAGCCCAAGACGATCACAATGGCGGCGACCGAGAGCGGCCACAACGAGATCAAATCGATGCTCTTATCACTCAAATACGCGAGCACCAGAAACGGACCAAAGAGCTCCAAGTTGAAGCGATTCATCACCCGCATGTCGGGCTTCCACATGCGCCCCAATACATAACCGAGCACGATGATGGCGAGCACCGGCATGACGATTTCGATGATTCGGAGCGCAAGGTTCATTACGCCGCACGCCCGGCAAAGACATAACGACGCAGCGCAAAAAATGTCCACGCTACGATGGCTAGTTGCGCCAACGCCAACACACTGAAGGCGTGCTCATACCCCTGCGGCAAATAGCGCCCCGCAGCGGCAGCGGGGTATTGATTTACGACAACGCCGATACCCCACTGCAATAAAAATCCAGTGCCAAACATCACGAAGTTCAGCGTGGTCGACAACCGACCGGCCACGTGTGAGGGAAAGAGTGGTGTGAGCGCAGCAAACACCAAGTTGCCTGAGACATGAGTGAGCCCAAAGGCGATCATCGCAGCCGCCGGTGACTGTGTCCACGACAACAAAAACGGCAACTGACCGAGAAGCGCGCCGCAACAGCCCACCGCTGCAAACCACAACGCCGAGCGACCGCCGAGCACCCAACGCCCCATGAGTTTGCCCAGCGCAATGTTGGAGAACAACATGCCGACCGAGACGAGCATCAAGTAGTCGCCGATCGCCTTGGGCGACATCCCCGCCACATCAACGAGCCAGGGCCCCGCCCACAGCCCCTGCACGGAAAGCCCAATTGCGTTGCTAAAACAGGTAATCGGCGCAATCGTCCAAAACAGCGGATTCCTCAGCACTTCGCGCCAACCCGCGCCAGCGGGTCGCTTGCCGGGCGAACCGGACGTTGGCGGGTCGGGCACGGCAAACGCGAGCCACGCGGCAACCATCAAAGTGACAAAGCCCATCGCAACAAACATCTGCTGCCATGTGATGATTTGCAGGAGCCACAGCGCCGGGGCAGTAGACGCAATTGCGCCGGCGTTGCCCACCGCCAGCATGTAGCCGTTCATCGCAGGCAAACGCGTGGGCGGCAGCCACTGTCCAAACGTGCGAAGCGTAGCCATCAAGCAGGCAGCCACGCCAACACCAATCGCTATGCGACCAGCAATCAGGCCACTCAGCGAGCTGGCCGATGCAAAAATAAAGCAACCGATCGCGCACGACACCAAAAGCAACGCCTCAACCCGCCGCGGCCGGAAGCGATCAAGCCAGCCACCCAGCGGCAGCTGCGTAAACGCAAAGCTCAGAAAGTACGCGGCTGTTAAGAGCCCCAACTGCGCCGCGTTTAAGCCGAATTCACTGGTGAGCTGTGGCGCAATCGCCGCGTTGACAGTGCGCAGGCCGTAGCTCACGATATAGGCCAATCCAAACGGCGTAAACACCAACCACGCGAACGACCAAGGCGACAACGACGTCGCCGCTGAGTGGGGCGCGCTCAAAGGATGAACTGCGAGAGGTTTTCGTCTTTCACGATCCCCGCAAGCTTTTTATCAACAAACTTCGCATCAATATCGATCACGCTACCAGTGAGCGAATCAGCCGAAAAGCTCACGTCTTCAAGCAAGCGCTCCATCACCGTGTGAAGCCGTCGCGCGCCGATGTTTTCTTGACGTTCGTTCACTTCAAACGCAATTTGCGCCAAGCGTTCAATGCCTGAATCGGTGAATTCAAGGGTGACTTGCTCAGTGCCCAAAAGCCCCGCGTATTGCTGCGTGAGCGACGCATCGGTGCTCGTCAAAATTCGTTTGAAATCATCTACGGTGAGTGCGGAAAGCTCCACGCGAATCGGAAAGCGGCCTTGCAATTCGGGAATCAAATCGCTCGGTTTTGAGAGGTGAAACGCGCCGCTGGCGATAAACAAAATGTGATCGGTTTTGATCGCGCCGTATTTGGTGTTCACGGTCGTCCCTTCAACGAGTGGCAACAAATCGCGCTGCACGCCTTGCCGCGAAACATCACTGCCGCTGGTTTCTTGGCGCGTGGCAATCTTGTCGATTTCATCGAGAAAAACGATGCCGTTTTGCTCAGCGTTTTCTAGCGCCGTTTGCTTCAAATCATCGTTGTTAACGAGCTTTGCAGCTTCTTCGTCTTGCAGCACTTTGAGCGCATCATCCACGCGCATCTTTTTGAATTTCATGCGGCTTTGCTGCATGCCCGCAAACATGCTTTGAATCTGCTGCGTCATCTCTTCCATGCCCGGCGGCGCCATCACTTCCATGCGCGGCGCTTCTACGGCAACTTCGATCTCGATTTCTTTATCGTCGAATTGCCCTTCGCGGAGCATCTTGCGAAATTTCTGCCGCGTGGTGTTATCAGTCGGTTTCAAGTCTTCGATGTTGACCGCTTGCGGCGGGGGCAAGAGCGCATCGAGCACACGCTCTTCGGCGGCATCGAGCGCACGATCTCGTACCGCCTTCATCGCCTGTTCACGGGTTTGTTTGATCGCCACCTCTACTAAATCGCGAATGATCGTATCGACATCGCGCCCAACGTAGCCCACCTCGGTGAATTTGGTCGCTTCAACTTTCACAAACGGCGCATTGGCAAGCTTCGCCAAACGCCGCGCAATCTCAGTTTTTCCAACGCCCGTAGGGCCAATCATCAAAATGTTTTTCGGCGTGATTTCGCTACGAAGCGGCTCTGTGACTTGCTGACGACGCCAACGATTTCGAAGCGCAATCGCGACCGCTTTTTTCGCCGCTGCCTGCCCCACGATATGACGATCCAATTCGTGAACAATTTCTTTCGGAGTCATGGGGGTGGGCATGGCGCAATCAAATCAATACAAGACGAAAGCAACGATTTTAAGCGCCGTACAATGGTCGCTCTGGCTAGCTAAGCACGATTCACCCTCACATTTCGGATTTGCAACATGCCCATCCTCCAAGACAAAAAAATTCTCTTGACCGGTTTGCTCTCCAATCGATCCATTGCGTTCGGTATCGGCAAAGCACTACAACGCGAAGGCGCGACGTTGGCCTTTACCTATGCGGGCGAAGCGATGAAGGAGCGCGTCAACAAGCTCGCGCCGGAGCTGGGCGGCGGCTTGATCATGTCGATGGATGTGACGCAACAAGACGAAATTGATGGCACATTCGATACGTTGAAGCGCGAATGGGGTTCGCTCGATGGTGTGGTGCACTCGATTGGTTATGCGCCGCGTGAGGCAATTTCGGGCGACTTTCTGGATGGCTTGTCGCGCGCATCGTTTATGACGGCGATGGATATTTCGGCGTACAGTTTTGCGGCGCTTGGTAAGGCTTCGCGCGAATTGATGGCGGGGCGCAACGGCGCGCTCTTGACGCTCTCTTACTTGGGCGCGGTGCGCTCGGTGCCCAACTACAACACCATGGGTGTGGCCAAGGCTGCGCTTGAGGCCAATGTGCGCTACATGGCGGCGAGCTTGGGGCCGCTGGGCACACGGGTCAACGGCATCAGCGCAGGCCCGATCAAAACGCTCGCTGCAGCGGGCATCGCGGGCTTTTCAACGATGCTCAAAAACTTCGCGGCTGCATCGCCGCTGAAGAGAAACATCACCGCCGATGAGGTGGGCAACGTCGCCGCGTTTTTATTGAGCGATTGGGCGAGTGCGATGACGGGCGAAATTCTCTACGTTGACAACGGCTATTCGCACGTTGCCGCCGGGATGGACGACGGTGGCGAGAAGCCGAAGGAATAGCCTACCCAGCTATTTCTACTAACGCCCCAATTTATAAGGGCTTTGCGTGATTTTTAATGATTTTCGAAAAATTACTAAAATCGACGAAACGCCATATTTATCAAGGCTTTTGCAAGTAAAGCCGACTGTTGAATCTCTCTCCGTTAGTCGCTAATTCAACGCGGCCGACGCGAACAAATTAGCAAGCAATTCCGTGAGCGCCGCCACTTCTTTACTCGGTGCGCTCGCCGGATAAAGCACGATTTCAGAATCACTGAGCGGCGGGAATCCATCACGGCGCGCCAACACGCCGTGCTCATCCGTCATGGCGCTTTCTGTCAACGCACCTACGCCAACGCCCGCTGCAATCGCCGTTTGCAACGACAAGACACTTTGCCCGCAATACGCCACATACCAACCCTGATGCGCTTGATCGAGCACCTTGATCGCTTGTGCGCGCACACCGCAGCCCAAGGGCAACACGGCGAGCGGCACATCGGCGCGAGCGATCTTCGCGGCGCTGCTAATTCGTTTCACAGCACTGCGCTCACGAGCGCACACCCAGAAGAGTTTTTCGCGACGCAGCACCAAAACCTTCGCTGAGCGGCTCGTCGTCGCAGACGTCCCCGCATCCACCGCATCCCGTCGCCCAATCACGATGTCTAGTTCAGCGGCTTTCTTTTTTGCGAGCAATTCACCCGTAACGCCGCTCGTGACTTCAACCCGCGCATCGGGGTAGAGCGCTCGAAAGCGCATCAACAAATCGGGCAGCGCGTGTGGCACAAAATAATCGGTGATCCCCAATCGAATCGAGCCGCCAACTGCGCCGTGCGTCACATGATGCACGGCCTCATCATGCAATCGCAGCACGTCGCGCGCGTAGCCCAAGAGCGCTTCACCGCGCGGCGTCACTGAAAACGATCGACGATTTCTCTCGAATACGACGAAGCCCAAACGCTCTTCAAGCTTCTTGATTTGCGCGCTGACGGTCGACTGCGTTCGCGCAACGCGCTCGGCAGTTATCGTGAAACTTTTGTTATCCGCCAGCGTGACAAACGTGCGCAAACTATCGATATCAAGATTGATCAACGGCTGCCTCGTTACTTGCTGAAATACTGGTAATCGGCGCTGTAGTAAACACGAACCTGCTTGCCTACATCGCCCGTGCTACAAGGCGTTGCGGGCGCTACACCACCCAGCGTGTTGATGCGTTGCAAACTCGTGATGTTCGCAAAAACACCCGCTTTGGGCTCGGCTTTCGTTGTGATTAACAAATGTGGAATCGCGCCAGGGCGAGGCGCGTTGGCGCGGCCTTTGAGTGCACCAACGATCTTGCTGCCGTCGTCAGACTCCCACGACGGCCCGGCGTAGTGTTTGCCGACAAGCTTTCCCGACGCGTCGAACAAATCCGCTTCCGGTGCAATAAACGCCCAGCTCGGTTTGCCGTCCACCAACCGGCATTCGTAAATCTGCACGCCGACAGCCGCGTAAGTAAAGCGCGCCGTTTCGCCGTCGGGCACCAAGTTCGTTGACACACTCGGCTGCGCCGTCACAACGCTCACCGACAAACCCGCAAACAGCGAAATCGCAATAAATCGAAGCGACGTAAATTTCAAACAAGCAATCATCATGAACCTCAAAAGTGTGGTGTCGAAGATGAAATTGTTGGTCAAATATTGATATTTGTGAAACGAATTTATTATGTATCAGTTATCGAAAAGGTAGATAAAAAGCACATTCCCACCGTTCTGTACGGTGAGTCAATCGTCAAAGTTTGCCCAAATTCGTTACACCAGCCCTTCGACAAGCTCAGCAATAAGTATTGTCATCCTGAGCGGAGCGAAGGATCAGCATGCGCGGAGAGATCGTCCATGCGAGCGGGAACATATGCACACTGATGTTTCGCTCCGCTCAACATGACAACGGCTCAAAAGTGTCTTTATCCGAATCATGTTGAGAATCTAGTGAACAATTTTTTCAAAGCACCTACGAAATATGGCGTTCGTGAAGAAAACTGCGTTTATTGAATGGCGCTCGAAACAACGTAGAACCCCAATTTTTATGGAAGAAACGCCAAAAAGCTGTTAACTCAAAGTCAGCAACTCCGGCGACACAATCGCAAACGGCAGATTGCGTTTGCGAAGCTTCAACAGCGCTCGGTCGTAGCTCACCAACGCATCGGCTTTGCCGCACAATGCAACGTTAAGAAACTTTTGATCATCACGATCACTGCATTTCGGTAGTGATTCGATCTGCTCACGATCAATCGTGATCCATTCGATAAACGGTCCGAGATGCGCGATGCCCTCGGCAATTTGATCGTCGCTCAGCTTGAACATCGGATAGCAGAGCACCGCTTTGAGTTCGCGATACGTTGCAATGGATAAGAGCGGCGTCACTCGCTTTTCTTGCCACGCCGCACGCAGCGGCAAATGTCGCGAATCGCGAAACACCAACGCTGACACCAGCACGTTGGTGTCGATGACCAATCGCATCGAAGTGTCGCGATGCGCTACTGCGCCGTCCAGCCGCCATCCATGCTGTAGGCGCTGCCCGTCATGTTTTCAGCGGCATCGCTGCATAAAAATAGCGCGAGTTCGGCAAGCTGTTCGGGCGTGACAAATCGCTCGTTGGGTTGCTTCTCGCCAACCAATGAACGGGTGGCTTCATCAACAGAAATTCCCTGAGCTTCGGCGCGCGCAACGATTTGTTTTCGTACCAGCGGCGTGTCCACCCAACCGGGGCAAATCGCGTTGCAAGTCACGCCGAGCTTGGCGTTTTCAAGCGCAGTGGCTTTGGTCAAACCAATGATGCCGTGCTTCGCGGCAACGTAGGCTGATTTGTTGGCAGAGGCTACCAAACCATGCGCGGAGGCGATATTGATGATGCGCCCGAAGCCTTGCTGTTGCATCGCGGGCAGCGCGATTTTTGATGTGTGAAACGCGCTCGACAAATTGATCGCAATCACCGCATCCCAGCGCTCATCGGGAAACTCGGGCAGCGGCGACACATGCTGAATGCCGGCGTTGTTCACAAGCACATCAACGCGCCCACAAATCGCAAGCGTCTGCTTTACAAGCATTTGCGCATCGGGTCCTTTCGACAAATTCGCCGGAATGAAATGAACGCGCGTTTTCGACGCCTCCGAAATGGCTTCCCGCAATCGATCAATCTCAGCAGGATCGCCAAAGCCGTTCATAACAACCTCCGCCCCCGCCATCGCGAAGCGGCGAGCCATGGTAAGCCCAATGCCGCTAGTGGATCCGGTGACGAGGGCGACGCGGTTTTCTAAAGTTTTCATAGGAAGCTCGAACATTGAATGAAATGATTTTGTCACGCAAGGGGGGCGAATGTCTTGCCACAGATTTCACAGATTACACAGATTCAATGCTCGCCTACAGACGGTGCGCCTCGGCACCTCCGACAGATTCGCAGGATGTAGTTACGCCATCCCCATCATCACTCATCGGTTCAATCTGTGTAATCTGTGAAATCGGTGGCAAAAAACTACGGCGCTACACCACCGCACTCTCCCGCCCCAGCGCCCGCTTGTACTCCGCCAACGTCGCTAAACGAGCGGCCGCGTGATCCACGATGGGTAGTGGGTAGTCGCGTCCTGGTTGAAAATTTCTTGCGCGTTGCTCGATGGGTGAAGTGAGCCATGGCGCATGAATGTCTTTGTTTGACAACGCCGTAAGCTCGGGTACGTATTTTCGAATAAACGCGCCCTCCGCATCAAATTTTTCGCTTTGACTGATGGGATTGAAGATGCGGAAATAGGGCTGTGCATCGCAACCACTCGACGCCGCCCATTGCCAGCCGCCGTTGTTGGCCGAGAGATCAAAATCGTTTAGTGTTTGTGCGAAATACGTTTCGCCCCACCGCCAATCGATGAGCAAATCCTTGATCAAAAAACTTGCGGCAACCATGCGCAAACGGTTGTGCATGTAACCGGTTTGATTGAGCTGTCGCATCGCGGCGTCAACGATGGGATAGCCTGTTTGGCCATCGCACCAGGCTTTGAAATGTGTCTCGTTTTTACTCCAAGCAATTCGGTCGTATTCAGGCTTGAAGCTACCAGCGACCACGTGTGGATTGTGATGTAGGATGTGCGCGTAAAAATCGCGCCAGATCAGCTCCGAGAGCCACACCTCGGCACCGCGTGAGCCCTCGCGCCAACGCGTGTAGGCAGCGCGTGCAAGGCCACGAATGGATACCGTGCCGAAGCGCAGATGCGTTGACAAGTACGATGGGCCCTTGATGCTCGGGAAGTTTCGAGTTTCGTCATAGCGATCCATACGTCCCACGAAATCATCAAAGAGCTTTGCGCCACCGCTTGCTCCCGTGGGAAATTTCAAAGCTCGCAAATTCGTGCGCTCGAAGCCCATTGCTTCAAGCGTTGGCACCTCGCCACTCACCGCGCCAGCAAACGCATCACGATGCGCTTCAACGGCGTAAGGCTTTAAGAAGTCGTTGTCGATCCGTTTCAGCCAAGCGTTTTTGTAGGGTGTGAATACCGAGAAAAATTTTCCGCCTTGCGTCAACACTTCGTCTTTTTCGAAGACGACGTGATCTTTCCGGGTTTCGAAGGCGATGCCCTTCGCTTTCAAAGCGTCCGCAACTGCGCGATCTCTCGTGGTTGCTTGCGGCTCGTAATCATGATTGGTGAGCACGGCATCGACATCGAGCTGCACTGCTAAACGAGGAATCCCCGCGCGCGCATGATCATGCAACACGTGCAAATCACCGCCCAAAGCTCGCAGGGCGTCGCGAAGCTCCACAACACTATCCCAAATGAATTCAACCCTACGATCTGCTTTGTGGGGCAGCAGGTCAAGAATTTCTTTGTCAAACACGAAAACACAATGCACTCGTTTCGAATGCGTGAGCGCGGCATGCAGCGCGGCATTGTCAAACGAGCGCAAATCGCGCCGAAACCAAAAAAGTGCGGAGTCAAATTTCATCAGATAGCAATTGATTCGTGTAGGAGCGGTTTTACCGCGATTTGCGGCGCTTGGGCTGACGTTTGAATTTTGTGCAAACGAAGCGCCCAACGAGTAGGCGAAGACCTGACCCAATGCTGTTCACCTATGAACTGGCCTTCTATATTTTTGCCACAGATTTCACAGATGACACAGATTTCGAATGGCTGCATCGGCGCTCATCTGTGCAATCTGTGAAATCTGTGGCTAAAAATTCTTGATTGAACAGCATTGGGACTTGGCCGCGCTTCTCGCTGGAACCGTTTTATTGCACCAAGCGACGGCAGGTCGTCGCCTACAGCCCCGCACGGCCTTCCCCATCTGCCCACGTCAAAACCGTAAAATGGCAACATGCAAGGAAGCTGTCTCGCAGGTCACTTTTTAATCGCCATGCCCGCCATGGAAGACCCTCATTTCAAGGGTACCGTGACCTATATCTGCGAGCATTCGGAACAAGGCGCGCTCGGTGTTGTGGTCAATCGCCAAACGGAGCTCACCATGGCCGCCCTCTTCGATCAAATCGAAGTCGCCAGCACGGATCTGACCGTGAAGGAGCGAAAAGTGCACTTCGGCGGCCCCGTCAGTATTGAGCATGGTTTTGTTTTGCATCGCTCGCATGGCAATTGGAATTCATCGATTGTTGTGAGCGATGAGCTCTCGCTCACCACGTCAAAAGACATTCTGGAGGCGCTTGCGCTGGGTAACGGCCCCACGGATTGGCTGCTCACGTTGGGCTACGCGGGTTGGGGTGCCGGGCAACTCGAAGAAGAAATCGTAGCCAACGCTTGGCTTAGTGTGCCAGCTGATGCTGAGCTGTTATTCGACACGCCCAACGATGCCCTGTTTGACGTTGCGTTGAAGCGACTGGGCATTTCAAAGTTCGCGCTCTCCAATATCGCTGGACACGCGTAAACGATGAACGCTCGCACCTACCTCGCGTTTGATTTCGGCGAGCGGCGTATTGGCGTGGCGGTGGGCAACGATTTGACGGAATCGGCGAGAGCGCTCACAACGATTGACGCAACGACGGATGAGCTGCGCTTCAACGCGATCACGCCCTTGGTCAATGAGTGGACGCCGCACGCGTTTGTTGTCGGCCACCCCACGCATGCCTCGGGCGACTCAAATGCGATGACGGAGCGCACTGAGCGCTTCGCACGACAGCTGCAAGGCCGCTTTCGTCGCGCTGCGCATCTGGTCGATGAGCGCTATTCCAGTGTCGATGCAGCCGATGTGCTCACCAAGCGCGGCGTGTCTGGCCAGCAACAAAAAAAGCACATCGATTCACAAGCCGCGGCCGTCATCCTGGCGCGATTTTTTGAAGCGGGACACCATAAAACTACATCACCACCGGAGCCATCATGACGCATGCATTGCCCGACGCTGAAGCGCTTTTTGCGCAACTGAAATCTACGATGGCGGCAAGCATCGCCAGCAATGCCAAGCTCGTTGGCGTTTACTCGGGCGGCGCATGGCTCGCAGATCGGCTCGCGACCGAGCTCGACGGCGAGCATGAGGTGGGCTACATCGACGTGTCGTTTTACCGAGATGATCTGAGCACCAGCGGTTTGAAATCGAATGTTCGGAGCACGCAGATGCCGTTTTCAGTGCAGGGCGCGCACATCGTGATCGTTGACGATGTGCTCTTTACGGGTCGCTCGATTCGCGCAGCCATCAACACCTTGTTTGACTTCGGACGACCCGCTTCCGTGCAGCTGGCGGTGCTCGTTGATCGCGGCGGACGCGAGCTGCCAATCGCAGCTGACTACGTGGGCTCACCGCTCATCGTCGCTAGCGATTTGATGCTCGCGCTCAACAAAGATGATGCAGGAAAATTTTCGCTCGCGACCGAGCCCTGGAAAGCCAGATAATGTTGTCAAAGAAAAATTTACAACTTAACGCCGATGGCAACCTCAACCATTTGCTCTCGATTGAAGGGTTGCCCAAACGCATCATCGAGCGCATCCTTGACACCGCCGAGAGTTTCGTCGGGATCAACGAGCGCGAGGTGAAAGTCGTCCCGCTGTTGCGTGGAAAATCAATTTTCAATATCTTTTTCGAGAACTCAACGCGAACTCGAACGACCTTTGAAATCGCTGCGAAACGGCTCTCCGCTGATGTGATTAATTTAGACGTGGGCCGCTCCAGCACCAGCAAAGGCGAAACCATTCTCGACACCATTGCGAATCTGACCGCCATGCATGCCGACATGTTCGTGATCCGTCATTCCGCTAGCGGCGCACCGCATTTGATTGCGCAACATGCCGCGCCGCACATTCACGTGGTCAACGCGGGCGACGGTCGACATGAGCATCCCACGCAGGGGTTGCTTGATGTGTTCACCATCCGTAAGTACAAAAAAGATTTCACGCGGCTCACCGTTGCGATTGTGGGAGACGTGCTGCATTCGCGAGTCGCTCGTTC
>JAAFHR010000190.1 GCA_013298455.1 Betaproteobacteria bacterium
GACATTCAGCACGGCCACTATCGCCCGGCCACCGTGGCCCGCGTGCAAGGTGCGCTTGATAAAGATGGCAAGCTGGTGGCGCTGATGGGCCGTGTGGCCGTGCAGTCGATTTTGGAGCGCGTGCGCCCCGAGGCGCTCAGAAAAACCGATCAAGGCACGCTGGACCCGCAAGGCACCGTGTCGTTTGATGATTCGGCGTACAGCATCGCCAATCTTCGCGCCGAGCACTTTTATGCGGCCACCCATGTGCCAGTGGGCTTTTGGCGCGCTGTGGCCCATGCGCAAAACCCAGTGTTTCGTGAATGTTTCTTCGATGAAATCGCCGCGAAAGGGAAGCGCGATCCGTATGAATTTCGTCGCGAGATGCTCTTGGGCACGGACGACATGTCGCGGCGCGAACGCGGTGTTTTGGATGCGGTGGCGAAGGCCGCCGATTGGAGCAAGCCGCTGCCCGCCAATCAATTTCGGGGCATCGCGTTGCAAGACGCGTATGGCTCACATGCCGCGAGCGTCGTTGAAATCGAAAAGCGCGCGGATGGCAAACTCAAAATCAAGCGGGTGGTCATCGCCGTGGACTGCGGTCACGTAGCGCATCCCGATGCTGCGAAGGCGCAGATTGAAGGTTGCGTGATCTACGGCCTAACGGCGGCGTTGTACGGTGAAATCACGATCAAAAACGGTCGTGTGGAGCAAAGCAACTTCAACGATTACCCGATGATGAAAATCGGCGAAACGCCGCCGATTGTGGCGGTACTGGCCCCGAGCGGAGGTTTTTGGGGCGGCATGGGCGAGCCACCGATGGCGCCGCTCACGCCTGCGCTTCTGAATGCGATTTTTGCGGCGACGGGCGTGATGCATCGCTCGCTGCCGCTCTCCAAACAAGGGGTGACGTTTGCCTAGTGCCGACCGGCGTGCGCTCCTGCATGCCGCCGCGCTCGCCCCCTGGTGGTGGGCGGCGCTTGGCCCATTCGGCATGGCGGTACACTCACAAACACCGACGGCCGACCCGCCGCTCGATCAACAATGGCAACGTGCGCGAGTCGAGCGCGGCGGTTTGTCGCTTGATATTCCGGTCGTCGTTGAAACCGGAACCTCTGTGCCGATTGTGCTGTTTGCGGATCGGTTAAAGCTCAAGAGCGGCATTCAGATCGAGCGATTAGGTGTGATTGCACCGAAGAATCCCCGGCCCGTAGCGCTAGACGTTGAGCTGGGCGCTCTGATGTCGCAAGCACGATTAACCACCAACATTCGGCTCGGCGCATCGCAGTCCGTGATTGGCGTAGCGCTGCTCTCAGATGGCACGCTCTGGCAGCACAGCGTGAATGTGGTGTTGACCGGCAGCGCCTGCTACGACGGCACCTGATGGGCGGCCAAGGCAATCATGTCTGAACCCAGCACGTCGCTCAATCCGCCGGGTCGCAACGCCCGCCTGATCGTGCCACGCCTGCTGCAGCGCGGCGAAGAGTTCACGGCGCGGCTGTTGATCCAACATCCCATGGAGACAGGATTTCGCCGTGATGACGCCGGAAAAATGCTCCCCGCGAATGTGATTGAAGAGATCATTCTGCGCTTCGACGGCGAGCTCGTTTTTCGTGGCCGAGTGCTCAACGCACTGAGCGCGAACCCCTCGCTCGCTGTGTTGTTGACCGCGCAAAAGAGCGGCACGCTGAGTGCGAATTGGCGGGATCAAATGGGGAATGTGGGCTCGATTTCCGCTGAATTGCGCGTCGCGGGCGGTTGAGGAGGCGCGGACCCAATGAGGTGGCTGCTGGTTGCGTTGGGGTTTTCGTTCGCGGCTTACTTCGGGGTAGCGCCACCCGGTCGCGCCGATCCGAAGCCACCACCTGCTGCGATCCAAAAGCCATACGCGCTGGCGCAACTGCGCTCGGGCGCGAGCTTTATGGCACCGCACTTGCAAGCGCAGCAGCGCGATGATGATCAAAATCCGGGCATGCTCTGGGTCGATCAAGGGCGTGACTTGTTCGCGGCAGATTGCGCGCGTTGCCATGACGCCGAGGCGCAAAAGCGCTTAGCCGCCAAGTTGCCACGCGTGACACCCAACGGCCCTGTCGTTACGCTCGAAACGCAAATCAATCGGTGTCAAACGGATCGTGTGAAGCGGGCCGACTATCCGCTCGAGAGCCAACCGCTCCTTGCACTTTCAAGCTACCTCTCCTTTGCCGCGCGGGGCGAGGTGTACCGCGCTCAAAGCGATGTGACGTCCACTGAGGCGTGGCAGCGCGGTCGAAATGCGTTTACGCAAGTGCAAGGTAAGCTCGATTTCTCATGCGCTGCGTGCCACGATCAGATGGCGGGCAAGCGGGTTCGAACGCAGGCGATCAGCCAAGGTCACGGCGTGGGATTTCCAGCGTATCGAGTGGAATGGCAGGGTGTCGGCTCGCTCAATCGTCGGCTGCGAGCGTGCTACTTTGGCATGGAGACGCTCGTACCGGCGCAAAGCGACCCAATTTTGGCGGATTTGGCGCTCTATCTGGCGTGGCGATCTGAGGGGTTGCCGCTGGAGGCGCCAGCTGTGCGTAGGTGAGTGAAACAGTTTGTCAACTATACGACTTTGTTACTCTGACGCTTATTAACTGTGGGGTGTATCCACAATATGGAGAGCGTTGAATTTGCGCCGAACTGACCACCCCGCCGCGTATTCATTGTCTTTCAACCCGCAAGCTGTTTCTTTCAGCCAATCAGCTCAGAGCTTTGCCGACGCCGTCGTCATAACTTTTGAGGCAGCACGCATGATCGAGTGAGTGAGCGCTGACAGCACCGGTGCGCCCAATTCACGGGCGGCTTGCGCGTGTTGCGCCTCGTCGGCTCGCATCGTTTCGACGATCTTGCGGCTTTGGGTGTCGTTGGCCGGAAGTTCAGTCAAATGCGATTTCAAATGCGCTTCAACCTGCTCTTCGGTCGCCTGCAGAAATCCAAGGGATGCCTTATCGCCCAACGCTGCCGCGGCGGCGCCAATAGCGAACGAGCCGGCGTACCAAAGCGGATCAAACACGCTGGTTCGCCCGCCGAGCTGTTCGATGCGCTGCCGCGTCCATGCGAGGTGATCTAGCTCTTCGTCGGCCGCTGCGCCGAGCTTCGCGCGCAACACGGGATCACGCGAAAACACCGCTTGACCTTGGTAGAGCGCTTGAGCCGAGACTTCACCCGCATGGTTCACCCGCATCAGGGAGAGTGACGTTTGCCGCTCTGTGTCCGTCAGCTCGTTATCAGTAGCCACTTCGCTACCGGGGCTGATGCGGCGAGATTGCACGGCACCAGACAAGGTCCGTGCTGCGCGATCGAAAGCGAGAATGATTGCATCCATGCCGCTCATTCTACGGACAATAAAAAAGGGCGCCGAAGCGCCCTTTTCGTCCAATTCCCGAAGGAATTAGAAGTTATGCCACAGACCCGACGACAAGGCGGTAATTTTGGTACCGGTCTCGTTTTTGAGCTGAGCATAGTAGCTGCGGATTTGCGTACGCTTCGACAGTGGGTAATCCCACGTCAAGGCGAGATGCTTACCACCGCCGTTATTCCACAGACCAGCAACCGTTGAAAGGTTAGCAGCCGACAACACCAAAGGCGTTGTGCCACCACCTACTTCAAGGCGACGATCGACTGGATCGTACAGGGCGGCGAGACCTTTGTCGCGCTGGCTGTACTGAACGCCAAGCGTCGAGGAACCGACTGGCACAAGCGCGCCGAGATCCCAGTACTTGTACTTGAGCGTTGCCAGCGCAGGCTTGTAGCTTGCGGTCTCGTACGTGCCGGTCAACTTCGCCACACCTGCGTCAAACACGCCCGAGAAACGGAGCGATGTTTGGTCGTGAGCGGCAGTGATCAGACCCGTCGAGGCGCCGCCACCGATACCGGTGAAGTTCTTGTGAGCCGCGTAAGCCAGGCCCAACGAGACCGGACCCTGCGCGTAACGCAATGCTGCGTCGAAGCCCTTACAAGCGCCCGATGCCGTTTCGCCGATCAGGGCGTATTGAGCGCGTGCGCTGAATCCGCTCATGTTGGGCGTTGCGTAGCTGATCGAGTTGCCGTAGCGAGCGTCAATGGCGCTGCTGTTGCACTGGAAACGGCTAGCGTAGTTGGTGAACAGGTCGGCTTTCGCAAAGCCTGCGCCACCGCCAACGCCGTTATTACGGTTTTCCCAGCTGTTGGCACCTTGATGGTGAACCATGCCGAGTACGTCGTCAAACGGTGTCAGGCCGTAGCCCAAACGAAGCGTACCGAATCCGCCTTGCAGGCCGACCCAAGCTTCGCGGCTGAACAGTGCTGTGAGCGCCGTACTTGAGCCTTGGCCGATCGTGCCAGCCGAGCCGGTGTCGATTGCGAAGCCACTTTCCAGTTGGAAAATGGCATTCATACCGCCACCAAGCGATTCAGAGCCGCGCAAGCCCCAACGTGAGGAAATGTTTTCCATCGACGTGATGCGTGTGGAGCTCGTTGGACCCGCGTAACGGGCGGTCTCTAGCGCTGCCCGCAGGCTGCCATAGACGGTCACGTTAGCCGTTTGCGCTTGCGCCGCCGCTGCCAGCGTGGCGACCGCAACGGCCAATGCTACTTTTGTAAATTTCATACTTGTAACTCCGTAGAAAGGGTTGGTTGGTCACATCGAGGCATCGTTTCCGATGCCTCAAACGCTTAATTTAGAAGCGGTGACGGAGACCAACGGCCAATGAACGGCCAGTTTGATCGAGGAGTGGCGTTGCGCCGCCCATGCCAACGGACAGGCCGCTGTTTTTGCTCTGACCGAACGCACCGTAAACGGTTGTGCGCTTCGACAGATCGTTTTCGGCGATAAACGCTACGCTGCGAGCTTTGGCTGCGCCGCTCTTGGCTTGACCCAATTGCAAGCCCAGGCGTGAGGCGCCCACTGGCACGGTTCCGCTCAGCGCGTAGGCTTTTACCTTAGCACCGGTGGTCGTTTTGTGCTGCGCATAAGTGCCGCCAACATAAACGACGCCTGCGTTGTAGGTTGCACCTACGATTGTTTGCTTGTCAGACGCGGTGCCGGCTGCGTTCTTCTGATCGCTGTACCCAACACCTGCGTACAAAGGACCAGCTTTGTATTCAACGTTAAAGCCGAACGTACGACCAGCGTTCGTTCCAACGGCAGACTCACCAAACGACCAAGCCACTTGCGACGTCAAACCGCCCATGTTCGGGGTTTTGTACGACAGTTGGTTGTTTTGACGCAGCGAGTTGGCGAAGCCAGTCATTGCATTGCCAACAAACGACCAAGACGTCAAGCAACCGCCGAATGAGTCATCGCTGTTGCACTGAACCCAGAAGTTTGGCGCGTAATCGCGGCCCAACGTGACCTGACCAAAACCACCCGTTACGCCAACGAATGCGCGACGGCCGAACAGCAGTCCGCCCTGACCGAGCGAACCAACGTCGCTGTTGAAGCCGCCTTCGAGCGTGAAGATGGCGTTCATGCCGCCACCGAGCGACTCAGAACCACGAACACCCCAACGCGAACCCGACAGACCGCCAGCGCTCATGCGAAGCGTCGAACCGCGGTTGGTCAGTGCAGCAGCACCGCCGCTAACGCGCGCGCTCTCAACGTACGTATCCAAAACGCCGTAAAGCGTTACGTTTGCGGTCTGTGCGGAGACCGCACCGGCAGCTGCCGCAGCAACGGCGAAGGCAACAAGTTTCAATTTCATAATTAATCTCTCCTCAGTATTTCAAACATCGGCGAACACTAGTGCCTCGACCGACTCAATTTCTTCCTGCACAATCTCGGAAGCTGATCTAATTGTGCCAAAGAATGACTGGTCAGACGTTGAAAGCATCGATTACGAGCCCTTTTCCGTGCCCCCACCTGTTGTCTATTTGCAACAGCGGACTACTGGGCGGCGGCGGCACCATCGCGATGCCGCTCGGGACTTCGCCGGGTCCTGCCGACGGTCCGTGCGGCCGCGCTAACTCGTTGATTTTCATGGCATATGCTTGATTTTTCGAGCCTCCTGCCTCTTTGCTTGCTGCTGTCGGTCGGCGTGTGTTGGGCCGTCTCAACGAACCGTCTTCCCAGCCCGAAAAGTGCCCCGGACAACCGATCCCTACATCACCGCCCAACGGCCAGAGGCGGCGGGCTCGGGGTCGCGGTTGGCTTGCTGTTCTCATGCGTTGCGATTGGGTTGCCAACGCCCGTTTGGCTCAGCCTAACGGCACTTTGGTGCATCTCAGCCTGGGACGATTGGCACGGCACCTCCGCGCAACTACGTTTGAGCGTTCAGGCCATTGCAACCTCCGTGATCGCGTTTATCTGGCTGCCCAACGACAGCGCTATTTTGCTGGTATTGACCGTTATTTCGCTTATTTGGTGCCTAAATCTGTTTAACTTCATGGATGGGGCCGACGGAGTTGCGGGTTTAACGGCGCTCATGGGTGGTTTGGGATTGGCGACGCTCGCCGCAATCGCTCCGCCGGATGCGTATTTCCCCAATTTTCGCGACATTTTGGTGCCGCTCTCGTTGAGTGTTTCGGCGGCCACGCTCGGTTTTTTGATGTTCAACTGGCCGCCCGCGCGAATTTTTATGGGCGACGGCGGATCGACGCTTTTAGGCTTGGTGCTAGCAGTCATTTCCCTAAAAGGTGTTGAGCAGCAGCTTTGGCCATTGGCCGCGCCCGTCGCGC
>JAAFHR010000191.1 GCA_013298455.1 Betaproteobacteria bacterium
TTGCGCACGGACTCGTTGCCGATGATTGCTTCGGGCACACCATCGGCGAGCACACGGCCTTCGCTGATGATGTAGGCGCGATCACAAATCCCAAGCGTTTCACGCACGTTGTGATCTGTAATCAACACGCCGATGCCGCGCTCACGCAGAAATCGCACGATGCGCTGAATTTCGATCACCGCAATCGGATCAACGCCCGCAAACGGCTCATCAAGCAAGATGAAACGCGGCCGCGAAGCCAGAGCTCGGGCAATTTCCAAGCGACGACGCTCACCGCCCGAGAGCGCCACCGACGGCGTGTCGCGCAAATGCGCAATCGCCAAATCGTCCAAGAGCGCGGCCAATTCGCGCTCAATTACCGATTCATCTTTTTCGCGCAACTCCAAAATCGCCCGCACGTTTTCACCGGCAGTAAGCTTGCGAAAAATCGATGCCTCTTGCGGCAAGTAGGACAAACCACGACGGGCCCGCTCATGAATCGGCAGATGCGTGAGCTCCGTATCGTCCAAACGAATCGCACCGCCATCGGCAGCGACCAAGCCGACGATCATGTAGAAGCACGTCGTTTTGCCCGCACCATTGGGGCCGAGCAAACCAACGACTTCGCCGCTGGACACCGACACCGAGACGTCATGCACGACGGTGCGGGATTTGTAGCGCTTTTTAAGCGCAGCGGCTGAAAGCAGGCTCATTGCGTTTGGGTGGGTTGGCGGTTTTTACGATGGGGGGCTTGGGTGCGGCGGCGGGCGGTGTTGCAGCGGCAGCACCAGCAACCGGCGCAGGTTTGTCGTCTTTTTCGCGGGGCTGCAAGACAAACGTCACCCCACCACCTGTGCTCTTGCGATCCTTGCTATCGCGCGATTCGAAGGTGCCATCTTGTGTGTTGTAGACGATGTAATTGGCGCGCGTTTCATCATCGCCCACGAACAAGAGTGCGTTCCCAAAGAGCTCAACCACGCCTTTGCCACTGTTGTATTCAACGCGGCCAGCCACGCCTTGCGCCCAGTCGCCGTTGTCGGTGCGCTGGCGAAAACAAACCGGTTTCGCGGTGAGCACCGCGTGATACTGCTCGTTTTCGTCGGTACGAATATCGGCGCGATCGGCAGTGATTTTGAGCGTGCCTTGCGTGATGACGACATTTCGGTTGAGGCGATAAATGCCTTTGCCGTAGTCACCCTCGGAGTCAAGGCTGCTGACATTGACCTTCAGTTTACGATCAGCGCGCTCAGCCGTCGCGCCGGTCGAGGCGCCCAGCAGTGCGACGCCCAGCAGCGACAGCAACACGTGAGAAGCGAAGCGATTCATGGCGTTTTTTGCTCCTTGGGAGTGAGTTCTAGGTTAAAACCGCGCGTGGTTTTGCCGGTTTGATTGTCCGCATCGATATCGAGTCCCTGCGTGGTCATCACGCGGTCTCCGCTGATGGTGGTGGTCACGCTTTGGGTGGTGGCTTGCTGCGTTTTGGGGAACACGGTGAGGAGTTCGCTCTGATACGTGACCGCATCGCGGCCGGGCACGGCGCCTTGCGACGCCTTCACTTGCCCTGAAAAATCGATTCGCTCCACGCCCTTGTTTTTTGGGTCGCTCATCATCACACCGCGCTTGGCCTCTACCGTCATCGTGGGCTTTTGAGGGGTCACGCCCACATAGCGCGGCTCATCGACGATCGTCGATTGCGTGCTCGGGAAGTGGGTAGCGCGAACGCCGATCATGGTTTGCTCGACCTTGCCGGTCGCTGTGGTGCGCTCAATTTTGAACGTCTCTAAAAAATGATCGGGCGACGTGGGCGTGGGCTTTTTTCGAGACAGTGCTGACTCAGTAACTCGCGCATCGAGCCAAAACGTAATCGCCGCAAACAGCATCATCGCGAAGAGCGGAAAGAGCGCTGTAACGCGGTCTTGGCGACGACGAGAAATCAGCACGCTCATGCGCCCTCGCCCTTCATGTATTGCGCCAGCAGCGGATCGAGCTTGCCCTGCGCCCGAAGCACGGCTTCCACTAATTCGCGGACCGCGCCCGAGCCTCCCTCAATATTGGCGAGCCAATGCGCGCGTTGGCGAACGGCGGCGGCGGCGTTGGGCACCGTGGCCGCAAGCCCCGCCTGCGTGAGCGCTGGCAGATCAAGCCAATCGTCGCCGATGTAGGCGACCTGTTCAGTGGAGAGATTCCAGCGCGCGCAGATCGCCGCAAACGCGGGCCCTTTGCTGCGCTGACCCGTTTCCAATTCAACATTTAATTCACGCGCCCGCCGCTCCACCGCAGCGCCACCCCGAGCCGTCAAGAGCGCGACGTTCCAACCCGCTTGTTTCGCCAAGGTGATGCCAAATCCATCGAGCACTGAAAACGATTTGATCTCTTGGTCACCTAGATAGTTCAGCCGTCCGTCCGTCAAAACGCCGTCTACGTCACAGACTAAGCCGCGCACGTTTTGCATGCGCTCGGCCACCGATAAGAAATTCGGTTTGGCCACGGCTACACGACCTTTGCCAAGAGCAGATCATGCATGTTGAGCGCGCCGATCAGTTCATGTTTTTCATTGACGACCAACAGCAAATTTTTCTGCTTTGATTCCATGAGCGAAACCGCATCAACAGCGAGCGCCTCGGAGCCGATGACGAGGGGTGTTCGGGTCATGAAATCAGCGACGCGCGCCGTTGCGAAGTCCCCAAGTTTGGGCAAACAACGACGCAAATCGCCATCGGTGAATAAGCCCGCCAGCGCGCCGTCTGCCGCGCGAACAGCCGTCATGCCCATGCCTTTGCCGGTGATCTCAAAGAGCGCTTGGCTCACGGTGGCGGTGTCTTCCACGATGGGCAATCTGTCGCCCGTTCGCATCACGTCGCGAACGTGAGTTAAGAGCTTTCGACCGAGCGAACCACCCGGATGCGAGCGCGCGAAATCTTCTGCCGTAAAGCCACGCGCTTCCAACAATGCCATGGCAAGCGCATCGCCCAACGCCATCGCGGCAGCGGTGCTCGCAGTGGGCGCAAGGCCGAGTGGACAGGCTTCCTCAGCAACGAACGCATCGAGCGCCACATCGGCAACGGTTGCGAGCGTCGATCGCTCATTGCCCGTAATCGCGATCATCTTTGCGCCAACCCGCTTGAGCGGCGTGAACAGTGCTGAGAGCTCCGCGACCTCGCCTGAGTTTGAAAGCGCGATCACCACGTCGTTGGCGGTGACCATACCCAAATCGCCATGGCTGGCCTCAGCGGGATGTACGAAAAACGCCGGCGTGCCGGTGGACGCAAGCGTTGCGGCCAATTTCCGACCCACGTGACCCGATTTGCCGATGCCAGTGACGACGACTCGACCGCTCGCATTGAGGATCAAACTCACCGCCCGAACCATCGCCTCACCCACCCGCGATTCCAATGCAGCAATGGCGGTGGCTTCCGTGGAAAGCACCGCCCGAGCGCGTCGCAGAACAGCGACAGAATCTACTGCAATATTCATGCAAGGCAGTATAACGTTGGTCGTGCAACGTGCGTCAGCGCAACGGAAATTAGAGCGCCGCACGGATCAGCGTGATCGCTTTCGGTGTCGCCATGGGACCCATCAAAACCAACTTACTGTTCAAAAATACCAGCAAATTGGGGCTATAGGCCGTTTTATTGTTATTTAGGTATCTCTACGAAATTCTATATAGCCTATATATATAAACGCTTTGGCTCAATGAGCTGTTATCGAACGCGTCCGCCCTCATCTGTCAGGCTAGCAGAGCGCTTCCCGTTTGCGCTCAATTCGCACGCGCACCAAATCCATGTGATCACGAATGCCAAACTGATCGTTGCTGTAGTTGGTCGGCACGTTGAGTCGTCCAACTTCCGCGTCGAGCGCGTCGATTTGCGCCGCGGCCTGATCGAGGTCGTTTGTGGTCGTTGCGACCCGAACCGATTCATCGATCTGCTTCATGGTCTTGTAATGGCGAAATAGTTTTCCCTTTACGCGCATGCCGATGATTTTCGGAATCCAATCCGTGAGTGGCAGCAACAGCGCCAAGAGCGGGATTAAGAACACCGCCGCGCGGCTCACAAAGTTAGCGAGCTTAAAGGGCAGATAGCGATACAAAAACGGCGTGCCCTCTTTCAATAACCGCTCGGCATCGGCCGAGGGCGGAAAATCCTGCGCAAACGCGAACGACGGAAATTCATTGACCTTTGAGAGCGCGTCGCCGCCACCGTGAATTCGTTTCGCGGCGCGCATGAGAAGGAACGTGACCGCTGGATGCAAGTCGTCGCGCGCCACCAAGCTCGACGTCGTTGCCACGGTGCGAATCGTTTGCGCAGGCAGCATGAGCGAGACGTCAATCAAGCCAACAGGCATGGTGATCATGCTCACCTGCGGCAAGCGCCGTGCATACGTTTCCGCCATCGCTAAATCAGCAACGCGCAAACTGCTATCGCGAAACATCGATTGCAGCAGCGGCGATGCGATGTTGCCCACAAAAATCGCGGCATCGAGCTCTCCTGCACGGAGCGCGTTTGCCGCCGCTTCACCGCCCTGCGCCACAAAACGACTCGAAGCGTCCGTAGGTAAATTGTGAAGCGCGAGCAAGCTCAGCGCCAGCACCCGCGTGCCGCTGCCCGCAGCGCCGATGGCCGCGCGCTTACCCGCGAGCTCGCCGAAGCTTTGCAGCGGCCGGGCAAACGACTGCGGCCGATAGAACACAAACACCGGTTCATGAAAAAAGCTGCCCAGCGATTCGAGCGCGCCCTCATCGGTTTTCTCACGCTCGATCAAACCATTTTGAACAAACGCCAAATCAACACCCGACGATGCATCGATTAGCCGACCGAGATTCTCCGTTGCGCCTTGCGATGGTTTGAGGGTGAGTTTGATGCCCTCTTCAGCGAGTGCCGCTGCGTAGCGTTTGGCGTACGTCGCGTACGCACCGCCGGGCGAGCCCGTTGACATGACCACCTCGGTGGGCACACCGGGTCGTGCGTATTTGTAGGCGAGCGCCAGGCCGGCCACGCACAGCGCAACGGCGAAGATCGTCGTTGCCAGTTTATGTTCGGAGAAAAAACTCGATTTCATGAATCAACGTTATCAACAAGCGCCCCAAGGAGCGCACTACCGATTCGAAATCACGCACATAAAAAAAGGCCGATACTGTGGTCGGCCTTTTTCGTCGTGTAATCGATCAATTACTCAATCGATACCTCCACTCGGCGCGCCTCAGCGTTGTCACCACTGCCCGTGGTTTCGACGGGTTTCTGCATCACGATTCGCGCCTCTTCGATACCGGCAGAGCGCAGCACTTCGCGGACTGTCTTTGCGCGATTTTTAGCAAGCTCTTCGTTGGCGGCTTTGTTGCCGCGCGGATCGTGGAAGCCCGAAATCACAGCCTTGGCCGATGCATTGGCCTTGAGATACGTGATGATCGTACCCATGGCGTCGCGATCTTTGGTGTCGATGTCGGTCTTTGCCGTTTCGAAATACACCTTGACGGCGGGTGGTTTCGGCCCCGAAGCGGCGGCAGTGCCCGGCGGCAATTGCACATCGATTTGGTTGTCGATGGTCACGGTCGGGCCGTAAATGCTCGCCGCCCAATCGCCACGCGCCTTTTTCTCATCGGCGCTAAACACGGTGCCCGTGAGCACCACTTTTGATGCCGCCGTGGCGTTGATCGTGAGTTGATCGACGACGTTGGTTGCGCCATATTTGGCGATGGCGCTGTCAACGATGGCTTTCTTCGTCGCAGCGTCTTTGACCACGCCAGTGAGCGTGACCTTCCCATCGGTGCCCCAAGCAGCACCAGCCGCTGACGGCGCCGCCGCCGCAACAGTTGCCGCTGTTGAAGCCGACATCGCGCCGCAACAACCCATGGCATTGGGCCCGCGACCGAACATCCACATCAACAATAAAAGCAGCGCAACGAGCGCAGCAATCCAAAAGCTCCAGCTATCAAACGCGCGCCAATTTGCGGGCGATCGCAATGCGAGTCGAGACATGAGTTTTCTCCTCTCGTGCGGGTTAGGCGTTGTCGGTTTTAAGGCTCACACCGGCAACCAATTCGTCTTGAAGCTTCTTCAAGGCCTCCCACGAACCGCTGGCACACAGCGCGGATTGTTGGCACCATGTCTCAGGATTGGCGAGCTTGAAGTTTGGCCCTGCTGCATCAAGGATTTTCGAGATCGCCGGAATTTCCATCTTGGCCAGCTGGTCGAATGTATGGACACCCGCAGCGTGCAAAACGCCATTGATCTTGGGGCCGATGCCTTCGATGATTTCGAAATTGTCATAGCCGTTAGCGCTCTTGATTTTGTAGCCAAACGCGGAAGCTGCAGCAGCCAGCGACGCGCCGCTTGCGGCCAACGATGACACGGGCGCTGAAGCTACGGGCGCACCGGGCGCCGAAGCTACGGGCGCTGCAACAGGCGAGTGATAAGTCGTGGTCGACAAACCACCGGAATCGCCACCCCGTCGGAAGAATTTATCGAACAACCAGTGAGCCAGCCAACCCAGCAGCAAACCTAAAAGGAACCACCAGAAACAGCAAACGAGACTTGCAAACATGATCTTCCCTCAGCATGAAATTGATTGAGCCGCCGCGACGAGATTGCCGCGCACCGAAGAGCGGAATGTCGCGCAGACTCCGGCACGCGTCAAGGGGAATTGTCTGAAGCGCGTTGA
>JAAFHR010000194.1 GCA_013298455.1 Betaproteobacteria bacterium
CAACCCAAAAAAGAAGGCGCCGCCAACACCGATGATCGCGCCTAAACAGGCAACGATCAACCCATAAATCGTTTTCTTCATGACTCACCAAACGCATTGCTCGCGAACAGCCTTGGATTATGCGCGTGCACTGCCGTCAGTATGTGACAGCGGTGTCAATTGACGGCGCTGATACGCCCGTTTACGCAGCGCGCTGCGATGGCATGGGCGGCGCGACCAGCGCGGGCCGTGCCAACAGGTAGCCTTGGAATTCATCGACCCCGGCAGCGCACAGTGTCTCCAGTTCGACTGCCGTCTCCACGCCCTCTGCCGTGACCTTCAAGCGATGAGCGTGTGCCAGATCGACCATGGCGCGAACGAAGTTGAGGCGTGGCGCATCGTGCTCGATACCCTGCACCAAAAAGCGATCCAGTTTCAACCGTGCCAGCGGGAGCGCGAGCAAACGCTGTAGGGACGACATACCAGATCCAAAATCATCCAGCGCGACACTCGCGCCGGCATTGACTGCGTGAACCAATGCCTCGTTGAGCGACGGCTCGGGAATCGCGGTGGGCCCCTCCGTGAGCTCCACCACGAGCCGCCCAATCATCTGCGGCGCAGCTTCGATGAACTCAGCGATGAGTTTCGGCAAGTGCGGGTCTACGGCCTGCAGCGGCGTTAGGTTGATTGAAATGTAGGCGCCGGGTGCACGCGCCAGTAGCGATGTGCTGTCACGCAACGCGCGACGCAGCGTCCAGCGCGTCAAAAGCGGCGCTAAACCGTGCTGCTCTGCGTAGTTGACGATTTCGAGCGGACCAAAGCTGGGCGCGGGGCACTGTGACCATCGCAGGAGCGCCTCAAAGCCCGCAATCTGCGTGCCGCGGTCGCCAAAAATCGGCTGGTAATGAAACTCAAGCTTGTCCCCTTCGAGCGCCCGGCGCAGCGCTTGTGTGAGTGTGGCGCGCTGCTGCCACTCCACGTAGAGCGATTGGCTGTAGGCGAAATGGCGATGCCCGCCTTGACGTTTCGCGGTGTACATGGCAATGTCGGCGGCGATCAGCAAGCCATCGAAATCTTTGGCGTCTTCGGGAAAGCGGGCGCTTCCGGCGCTCGCAAAAGCGCGCAATGAAACGGTGTCAAACGCGCTGTTGGGGCGGATGTGGGCGAGCGTGCTCTGTACGACCCGACGCAGATTTGCTTCGGTTGCACCGGGCGAGACGATCACAAACTCGTCGCCCGACAGCCGGTACACCACTTCGTCGGCGTGGGCAGCGCTGCGAAGTCGCGTTGCGATTTCGATCAAAAAGCGATCTCCGGCGTGATGTCCTTCTGAGTCGTTGATGGACTTGAATCGATCCAAGTCGATCAGCGTGAGTACAAAGGGCTTGCCTGCATCAATGAGCGCGGTGACATCGAGCTTAAAGCAGTGTCGGTTACCGAGCTCCGTTAACGGATCAAGGAGCGAGCGCGCTTCAAGCTCCCGCTGCGCGCGCTTCTCTGTTGTGACGTCGTGAATCACACCGCTCCAGCCGGTGAGCGCACCCGAACTGTCGAGGGTCGGTTCACCCGAGATCAGCAGATCAAGCCAATGCCCCGCTCGGTGTGTGATGCGAACTGGAAGCTCGTTAAACGCCTCGCCTCGCACGCTGCGCTTGAATACCTCGCTTTGCGACGACACGCTTTCCGAGTTTGGCCACAAATCAAACGGCCGCTTGCCCACGGCCTCCTCAATCTGAAATCCAGTGATGCGTTGAAAGCCCGCCGAAATTTGCGTCAAACGAAAGTGCGCGTCGCATTCCCAATACCAATCGGATGACATTCGAAGGAGCCGCAGCACGCGCTGCTCCGACGCGCGAAGTTCGTCCGTGCGCTGCGCCACCCGCGTCTCCAGCGCGTCTCGTTCAGCGCTGAGCGCGGCTTGTAGCGCCGCCATGTCACGCGATGCGAGTTGGGTAGCGTGCTCGCTGAGCGCTTGATCTTCGTCGTTGGCAACGTAGGCCGCGTCGATTTGTTCGAGTAGCGCCCGCAGTCGCGGATCGGTGGCATCGGCGGCTTCGGGTTCAAAGCCCGCGCGTCTGAGCTGGCGTTTAAGGTAAGGATGAAACGACATCGTCCTCCCTAAACACCGTGACCGTGAAGGTTTGGTTGTGCAGCGCGCAACTGGTGAAGCCCGATGGGCCGAATTCTCCGTAAGAGTAGAAACCCGCCAAGGCTGTACCACCGCCCAACTGCGTGAGCGCTGCTTCGATTTCTTCTTCGGCGCGTTGCCGCAAAATCACTCGACGACCCACGCAGTTGATGATCATCGCAGCCCCTGATGCATTGTCAGACGCCACGCCCACTGATTCGGTTGATTGCTGCGCTCGTGCGCTCGCCCGCGCCGTGGCTTCACCCGCCGCTTCGATCAGTCGATTCGCGTTGGAGCGCATGAGCCGAGCTTTCGAGCCCGCCGTGACGGTGCCCGCCAGCCGAATGGTGCCGCTCGCCTCATCCATACCCAGGATCGTGCGCACAACGGGCTCGGCCGAATGCGCGCTGGTGACCGAGAGCGGAAAGAGCATCGCCGCTGCCGGTAATTCAGCTGCGCGGTCACCCAGATATTCTCGGTAGAGTGAGAGCGCAGGGCGTCCGTCGAGCCCCTTGAGCAGCGCGCCTTCGGCGTCGGTGATCTCGTGATCAACACCAAAGCTCGTCCAGCCAAGCGCGTTTTCGCAGCGCATATGGGCCGCGCCGTAGAGCCCCACGGCGATGGCACCACCCTCAATTTTTTGCTGGCCATCCCAAATCCAGGTCTCAGCGAAGCGATCACCGTCGGCGGCCATGCCACCGGCCATCACGACCGACGCTGAAACGCTGTCTCGAATGCCCTCGACAAACGCCGCACCATCCATGTGGCTGCCGTCGGTGAATGCCAATAGCGCGCGAAGTGTTGGATCGTCTAACCCCGCGCCCAGTGCTCGGGCGAGTGACGCGGGGCCGCCGCGTGTGGTCAAGGTGTCGCTCACCAAGCGCAGCGTGCCTCGCTCAAAGCGAATCAATTGCAGCACTACCGGCTCATCGTGAATGTCGGGCGTTGAACCGAAATGCCCCGCGGTGCTCATCGCAATTTTTTGGGCGAGCGGTAGGTGCGCGCTGAGCGCTTCTAGGATTGGCGCCGCGCGCGCCCAGTTTGAGTGGCAATACGCTACTACCAGCGCGTTGGGTGAATTCCATTGCGCCGCGTCAACGGCGTCTACATCAGAGGCGTCAGCAATCAGGCTGGTGGTCGCGCGCATGCAGTTTTCTACGGATTCCGTAGCCCCAAGAATTTTCTGCACACTGTACTCCTAACGCCTGTCTCTGGATTCGGTGTTGACCCCTACAACGGACCTGCGGGCTTTGACTACACTGCCCAATTCGTATTTTTTCGTCGCATCGCGCCGCTCGCCGCTATGACCCGCCTCTCTAAATCATCCCCAAGCCTTTTGTCCAGCATCTGGAGGCGCTCGCTTGCCCCGTGCGCCCTCGCCGTCGCGGCGATGCTGGGCGCGATGAGCGCACATGCCCAAGTGGCAGCCTATCCGAACAAGCCCATCAAGCTGATCGTGCCGTTTCCAGCCGGTGGTTCGGTGGATGTGACCTCCCGGGCGCTGGCGCAAAAACTCGCTGAAAGTTTGGGCCAACAAGTCGTCGTAGAAAACCGCGCTGGCGCGGGCGGCAACATCGGTATGGATGCCGTGGCGAAATCGCCGCCCGACGGCTACACGATCGGCATGGGCGCGCTCTCAACCCACGCCGTGAACCCCGCGCTCTATCCAAAAATGCCGTTTGATGCGGTGAAGGATTTCGCGCCGATTTCGCTCGTAGTTGTGACGCCCAATGTGCTCGTTACTAACCCCGCCGCACTGCCCGCGAACGACGTGGCGGGCATCATCGATTTCGCCAAGAAAAACAGCGGGAAGGTCAATTGCGCGAGTGGCAGCAACGGCAGCGCAGGGCATTTGGCGTGTGAGCTGTTTCGTTTGCAAAGCGGCGCATCGATCACTCACGTGCCCTACAAAGGCGGCGCACCCGCGATGACCGATTTGCTCGGCGGTCAAGTGCAAATGATGTTTGACAACATGGCGAGCGCCCTGCCGCAGATCAAAGCAGGCAAGCTCAAAGCATTCGCCGTGACCACGCCGACTCGAAGTGCGCTCACCCCCGAGTTACCAACGATGGCGCAGGCCGGCGTGAAGGATTTCGACGTGTTTACTTGGTGGGGGCTCTTCGCGCCCGCAGGCACGCCGCCCGAGATCGTGAAACGCCTTTCAGCAGAAGTCGGCAAAGCCCTCGCCAACGCCGAACTCAAAGAAAAGTGGCTCGCCACGGGTGCGGAACCTTCGCCGACGACGCCCGAGGCGTTTGCCGCGTTCATCGCCAAAGAATTACCCAAATACGCCAAGATCGTCAAAGATTCTGGCGCTAAAGTGGACTGAGTATCGCGATGGAGACGACACAACATCTCGGCTCGCTCGATGCCTTAGCGCGCGCCGCCGCATCGCTAAAACAAGGCGAACTCGACGCCAAACTCTTCGCACAAACCGTCGCTGATTCGAGCGAATTGATCGCCGCGCTGCCACCCGCGTTTGAGCGAGTGATGAATGACATCGTCACACGACTAGAAGCCAGCGCGTTGTTCGGCGGTGAAAGCTGCTCGTTTAGCCATGCCGATCTCTACAACGCGCTGGATCATTGGTTGGAGAGAGCCCGAGTCAGACTTGAAGCGAATTGAGGCGGGGCGTCGCGTCATAAAGCGCAACCCGATTATCAATCGAGTTCAGATGAGCGATTGTCATCCTGAGCAGAACGAAGGTTCAGCAACGCACCCAGCGCGTTCTCTACGACCCGACTTGTTTGCCACCTGATGTTTCGCGCCGCTCAACATGACAACGCCCGGTGTCGATCTCAGTTCTGAGTCATGTTGATAATCAGGAAAAGCAGTAACGACGGGTTTCCCTAGCTTCATACAACCTTTTTCAATAAAGGCCATATCTAAATTGGCGCAAACGTCATATTGACTCACTTTCAATAAATTATAAAAACTGCGTACTCGCCAGATAAAATATGGCTTACGTATAGAAAGCTGATATTTGTGCTGCAACTGTCGCCAAGCGACTACAATTGAGCTCAAGTATGAAGAAGCTTCTCTCGACCGTTGTTTTTGCTGGGTTTTCTTGGTTCGCAGTAGCCATGAATTCGGCTCACGCGGCCGGCCCGAATTTGCTCTCATCCGCAGCGCTCGTTTTGGATGCGCAATCCGGCGAAGCGATTTACGCCAAAAACGCCAACGCCGTCACCCCGATCGCCAGCATCACCAAGCTGATGACTGCGATGATCGTGCTCGATGCCGATCAATTCCTCGATGAAAAACTCGAAATCGGCGTTGATGATTTGGATTACTTGAAGGCCAGCAAATCGCGGCTCGGCATGGGCACGCTGCTCACTCGCCGTGAGATGTTGCAGCTCGCGTTGATGTCCTCAGAAAATCGAGCATCCAACGCGCTCGGCCGTTACTTCCCCGGTGGCACCGACGCCGCAGTCAAAGCCATGAACGCCAAAGCGAAAACGCTGGGCATGACGAGCTCTCGCTTCGCCGACACCACCGGTCTCTCGCCCAACAACGTCTCCACCGCCCGCGATTTAGCGCTCTTGGTCAAGGCCGCCAACACCTACCCGCTGATCGCCAAATACAGCACCCAATCCGATCAATACGTACAGATCGACACCACCGGCCAAACGCTGCATTTCAACAATTCCAACGCCTTGGTGAAATCCAGCGGCTGGGACATCAGCCTGCAAAAAACCGGCTTCATCCGCGAAGCCGGTCGCTGCGTAGTGATGCTCGCGCAAATCGCCCAGCGCCCCGTTGTGGTCGTGCTCCTAGATTCCGTCGGCCGCTTCTCACGATTGGGCGACGCCCACCGCGTAAAAACCTGGATGGAAACTGGCGAAGTACTCGCCATCCCGAAGCCAAAGGTCGTTAAAAAAGGCAAAGTGAAACGCGGTGCCAAACACTCCGGCAAGCGAGTGGTTAAGCGGAAGCGCTGAGTTTTTTGACGCAGATTTCCGCTGATTTCACGCGGATTTGCGCAGATTTTCTGGACACTAGCCCGCTCGACAAATCGTATCGTTGATACGTATTTACCTCGCGCTCATCGCCAGCAATTCCTTCGCCATCTTCTCTGTCGCTGCGCCAACTTCATGGCCCGCGAGCATTCGCGCAATTTCATCTTGACGTGATTTTTTGTCGAGGGCGGTGACTTGCGTGGTCGGGCTCACGCTGTTGTCTCGGCTGACCGTGAAGTGATGATCGGCGTGGGCGGCGACTTGTGGCATGTGGGTGACGCAGAGCACTTGGCGACCTGATTTCGCATCCGCTAAGGCTTGCAGTTTGCGGCCAACTTGCGCGGCAACGCGGCCGCCCACACCCACATCAACTTCGTCAAACACGAGCGTTGGCACAGCTGCGGCATCGCCACACACCACCAAAATCGCCAGCGACAAACGCGCCAATTCTCCGCCGGATGCGACCTTGGCGAGCGGCGAAAACGGCAAGCTGGCGTGTGAACGAAACGCGAATTCGATGCTCTCC
>JAAFHR010000195.1 GCA_013298455.1 Betaproteobacteria bacterium
TTTTTTTAGATTAAAGCTATCGCAGTTGCAGCGACTGCGATAGCTTTGATCTGGCCATTTTGCATGGCTCCGAGTACGGGGCCGACGAGCGGAACGACTGCGAAATCGATGGTGCCGCCCATCAGGTCTTTCAGATACGGCGCGAGGCCGTTGTACGGGGCGTGCAGGCCTTTGGCGCCAGCGTTTTGCAGGGCTTTTTCAGCCATCAAATGGTAGAGCGAGCCGACGCCTGTGGAGCCGAATGAGAGCGGCTTATCAGCCTTTTTCGCGAACGCCACGAACTCTTCGAGCGTGTTCACAGGCAAGTCTTTCCGAACCGCAATGGCGATGGGCGTATGGCCGACGAGTGCGGCCATTTTCATGTCTTCAGGTTTGTTTTTTGCTGCGGCCACACCCAGCGGGGTGTAGATCAATTCAAGCGGCGAGCCGGCCAGAATCGTGTAGCCATCGGGGGTGGCGTTGGCCGCGCGAAGCACGCCGAGCGAGCCGCTCACGCCAACGACGTTTTCAACAATGATTTGCTGACCGAGCGATTCGCCCATGCCCTTGGCCACCAGGCGACCCATCACGTCGGAGCCGCCGCCTGCGGGGAACGCAACGATCATATTGAGCGGCTTGTTGGGAAAGGGTTGCGCGCTGCTGGTCGATGCGGCGAGCAGTGCGGTTGTGGCGAGACAGCCCACAGCGATGCGGTGTAGAAACGTAGATTTCATAGTGGCTCCTTTAATGCCTTTGCGGCGGTTGTGTTTGAGCGCGGTGAGTGGTTTAGTTTGCTGTGGGCGCGGACTAGGCGCATTACTGTTCACTTAAACAGAACAAGCTCGAATTCCGTTCGGGCTGAGCTTGTCGAAGCCGTGGTGGTACGCCACCAACCCTTCGACAAGCTCAGGGCGAACGGATATGGGGTGAGCAGCATTGGACTAAGCTTTTGCTAAAGCAGCGCGAGCGACAGCGGCGCGATCAACGCCCGTAAACGCAAAATCCACCTCAGGTGCGAGCCCGGTCACGATGCGTGCGATGCTCTTTCCCGAGCCGCAGGCGTGCGTCCAGCCGAGGGTGCCGTGGCCGGTGTTGAGGTAGAAGTTCGGGAGCTTGGTTTTGCCGATGAGCGGCACGTTGCTTGGCGTTGCGGGGCGTAAGCCGGTCCAGAAGCTCGCTTGTGTGGTGTCGCCAGCGCCCGGAAAGAGTTGTTCGACACGGCGCACAATAGCCTCGCAGCGCACGCGGTTTAAGTCACGGTCGTAGCCATTTAATTCGGCGGTTCCGGCGATTCGCAGACGATCTCCGTTGGGGCCGGTGAGTCGTGAGAACACGAGCTTGAATTCGTCGTCTGTCAAGCTCACTTGATGCGCCATCGATGCGTCTTTCACAGGCATCGTGACCGAGTAGCCCTTGGCGGGATAAATCGGCAAACGAATGCCCAGCGGCGCGGCGTAAATCGGGCTCAAGCTGCCCATCGCGAGCACGAAGCTATCGGCACGCAAACGCTGGAATCGGCCTTCGCTGTCGGTTGCTTCAACATGATCAATGCGTCCGCCCAACTCACGAAGCGCGGTGATGGTGTGGCTCATCAAAAACTTCACACCCGCGTTTTCGCAGAGCTTTACAAGCTCGCGAGCAAAGCGATTGGCGTCGCCTGATTCGTCTTCGGCGGTGTAGGTTGCGCCCGCAAGTTGCGAACGAATGTGCGCAAGTGCGGGTTCGAGCTTGATGGCTTCGTCGGCGCCAATCACCTGGCGATCACAACCGAGTTCGCGCATTTGCTCGGCGGGTTTGATCGCGCCGTCGAACTCTTTTTTCGAGGTGTAGAAATGCAGAATGCCTTGGGTGCGCTCGTCGTATGAGAGCCCCGTGTCGGTGCGAAGCGCTTGCAGCATGCTGCGGCTATACGTGCCCAAGCGAACGATTTGTTCGATGTTGTGCCGCGTGCGAGCAGGGGTACATTCACGCATGAATTGCAAGCCCCAGAGCCATTGCCGCATATCGGCGCGAATGCGAAACAAGAGCGGCGCGTCTTCCTTACCAAGCCATTGCAACACCTTGAGCGGCGCGCTGGGGTTCGCCCACGGCTCGGCGTGGCTGACCGAAATTTGACCGCCGTTGGCGAAACTGGTCTCCGCAGCCGGAGAGGCTTGGCGATCAACAACGGTGACTTGGTGACCGAGCTGAGAGAGGTAGTACGCCGAGCTGACGCCAAGCAAACCACTACCGAGAACGAGAACATGCATTTTTGTGCCTTTTTAGGAAAAGAGTAGCAATGTCGATCATCATGTCGGTGCATTGTGAAAAGCAATGCGCCTTGTGACGACCGTTTCATGCCGCTCCCCCTGTCCTCGGTACCTGAGAGATTCACGCAAACCCAGTAACGGTGTGCGTTTGCTCCTTCGGTGCGCTAACTCACGCTAGCGGCTCTCCAGACGGCGATTCAATGCCTGTGCAGTGGTGGTGACCTGAGCGTGTATGGGAGTTTGCGCCTTCGGTGGATGCAGCTTGCAAAATAGTGCCGCATCTCTCTCCTGCATTCATGCAATATAATGCATTTACTTCCGCTGCGCAAGCCCGCGCCCCGTAAAGATTTGCTGCCCCAAGGCCTCGGCGATACTTCCCGCTATGAACGTTTCTACTGTGACCGCCGACTCGCTGCTCAAAACGCTACCGCGCAACCGCGAGGGCTCAGTTCGCCCTGACGCTTTGGATACCGTCGACGCGGCCTTGATCGACGCGGGGTTCGAATTGGGCGCAGAAGGCCCGGTGGGCGCACGTTTGGGTCTGCGGCGCGATTTGCTAATCGAATATCTGCACGCGATCAATGATCGCCAGGGTCAGCTCTGGGTGCCGCATCTGGCGGCGCTGGCGAAGCGCATGCGCTTGTCGCTCGCGGAGGTTTACGAGGTCGCGAGCTTCTATCACCACTTTCGAATCGTTGGCGATGCGCAAGATGCCATCGAGCCGACGCCACCGCGTTCGGTCGTACGCGTTTGCAATGGCTTGTCGTGCGCGATGCAGGGCGCCGCGGCGTTGAAAGACGGGCTCTCGCAGCGAGTACCTAACGATGTGCTGGTGCTTGATGCACCCTGCGTGGGGCGCTGCGAACAAGCGCCTGCGTGCCATGTGGATCAACTGGAAGTGGGGCACGCTAGCGTCGAGCGCGTTACGGCGGTGCTATCGAGCTCGCAGTCGCGCCAAATGGCTTCGACGATGCGATCAACCGAGGCACCGACTTACGCGACTTTGCAACGCTGCATCAGCGGCGAACTGAACGCCGACGATGTCATCGCGCGGCTAGAAACGAGTCAATTGCGCGGCCTGGGCGGCGCGGGCTTTCCGGCAGGGCGCAAATGGCGCATCGTTCGAAGCGAACCCGCGCCGCGCTTGATGGCCGTCAATATTGATGAAGGCGAGCCGGGTACGTTTAAAGATCGGCACTACCTTGAAACGAATCCGCATGCATTTTTGGAAGGCATGCTGGTCGCTGCGTGGGCCGTGGGCATCGATGCGATCTACATCTACCTGCGCGACGAATACCATGCGGCACGCGGGATGTTGACGCAGATGATTGCTTGGCTAAACGCCAATCCGGCGATGCCGTTCCAACCCAAGATCGAACTGCGACGCGGCGCTGGCGCCTACATCTGCGGCGAAGAATCAGCGATGATCGAATCGATTGAAGGCAAACGCGGCATGCCGCGCTTACGGCCACCGTATGTCGCGCAGGCCGGCTTGTTTGGACGCCCTACGCTTGAGCACAACTTCGAGACACTCTATTGGGTGCCCGCGATTTTGGAACAAGGCGCAGATTGGTTTGCGTCTCAGGGTGTGAACGGACGCAAAGGTTTCAGATCGTTTTCGGTGTCGGGACGAGTTGCGAATCCCGGCGTGAAGCTTGCGCCGGCGGGGATCACGCTACGAGCGCTCATCGATGAATACTGCGGCGGAATGGCCACGGGGCATGATCTCTACGGGTATCTGCCGGGTGGCGCGTCTGGGGGAATTCTTCCGGCATCGCTGGCGGATGTGCCGCTCGATTTCGATACGCTACAGCCACACGGCTGCTTCATCGGCTCAGCCGCGATCATTGTGTTGTCAACACAGGATCGAGCCGTTGATGCAGCGCGAAATATGATGCAATTTTTCGAGCATGAAAGCTGCGGACAATGTACGCCGTGTCGCGCCGGTACGGTCAAAGCCAACGCACTCATCAAAACCGATCAGTGGGATCGTGAGCTCCTTGCGGAGTTGTCGCAAGTGATGCGCGACGCATCGATTTGCGGTTTGGGGCAAGCCGCGCCCAATCCCGTGGATTGCGTGATGCGGTATTTTTCGCATGAGTTGGTGGGGTGAGCTCTCGGCGGAAAAGCTCCCTCTCCCCTTGAGGGAGAGGGCTGGGGAGAGGGGGAAACTTGGATCGAAGCTCTGTCGCCGCGCTCCAGCGAACCTCCCCCTCTCCCCTAACCCCTCTCCCTCCGGGGGAGAGGGGAGCAACACCGGCGTACTCTGCGTTCCCACACATCATTGATCGTTACTGCGACTGACCACCATGCCCAAAGTAACCCTTCACCTCAACAACCAACCGATTGAAGCCGACTCCTCTGAGACCATTTGGTCGGTGGCGAAGGCGAATGGCATTGAGATTGCCCATCTCTGCCACACCGACGGTTTGCGTCCCGAGGGCAACTGCCGTGCTTGCATGGTGGAAGTTGATGGCGAACGAGTGCTTGCTGCATCTTGCTGCCGCGACGTTGCCGATGGCATGCGAGTGAAGACGGATTCGCCGAGGGCGACGAAGGCGCGCGCGATGGTGCTCGAGCTTTTGATGAGCGACGCAGGCGCGACAACGGACCAGCACGCGCCTCGCTCTGAGCTCTCGCGCTGGGCGAGACAAGAAGGTGCGAAATCAGGTCGCTTCGAACAACGCGCAGCAACCACATCGGATGTGTCGTACCCCGCGATAGCGGTCAACTTAGACGCCTGCATTCAATGCACGCGTTGCCTCAGGGCGTGTCGCGAAGAACAGGGCAACGACGTCATCGGTCTGGCGTTTCGTGGTGCACACGCCAAGATCGTGTTTGATGCCGATGCAACGCTGCTGCAATCAAGCTGCGTTGGTTGCGGTGAGTGCGTGCAAGCCTGTCCGACGGGCGCGCTGTCACCCGCGAGCCGTGTCGCGATGACGCCGATTGCGAAACGCGTCGATTCGGTGTGTTCGTTCTGCGGTGTGGGTTGTCAGATCACGATGAACGTCAGCACCACGAGCGGCGCCGAGCGCATCGAATTTGTTGAAGGTAAAGACGGGCCTGCCAACCATGGTCGTTTGTGTGTGAAGGGTCGCTACGGTTTTGACTACGTGCACCATCCCGAGCGCTTGCAACGGCCGCTCATTCGCCGCCAAGGTGTGGCGAAGAACGTTGGCGATATTGAACGAGTGAAGCGAGGCGAGCTCGCCCTGACTGAGCTGTTTCGTGAAGCGAGCTGGGATGAAGCGCTCGATGTCGCAGCGCACGGCTTGAAGCGCATTCATGATGCTGCATTGACCGAGGCCCGTCCGTCGGCGGTAGCGGGCTTCGGCTCGGCCAAGGGCAGCAACGAAGAAGCGTACCTGTTTCAAAAGCTCATTCGTCAAGGTTTTGGCACCAACAACGTTGATCACTGCACACGGCTTTGTCATGCCAGCTCCGTCGCTGCGCTCTTGGAGGGATTGGGTTCGGCCGCCGTGTCGAATCCAGTTTCTGACGTACAGCATGCGGAATTGATTTTTGTGATCGGCGCGAACCCGACGTCCAATCACCCTGTGGCCGCCACGTGGATCAAAAACGCCGTGAAGCGCGGTGCGAAGCTCGTGCTCGCTGATCCGCGAGCCACGCCGCTCGCTCGTTTGGCGAGCTGGCACGTGCAATTTCAACCCGATACCGATGTGGCGCTGTTGAACGGTTTGCTCCACGTCATCATCTCGGAAAACCTCGTCGATAGCGCATTCATCGAAGCGCGAGTCAACGGCTTTGATGCGTTGAAGTCAGCCGTTGCCGAGTGCACCCCCGAGCGAATGAGTGAAATTTGCGGTGTCTCCGCAACGACGATCCGCGAGGTTGCCCGCGCCTTTGCCACGGCCAAGAGCGCCATGATTTTGTGGGGCATGGGCATCAGCCAACATGTCCATGGCACCGACAACGCGCGCTGCTTAATCGCGCTTTCAATGATTACCGGACAAATCGGTCGTCCGGGCACGGGGCTCCATCCGCTGCGAGGGCAAAACAATGTGCAAGGTGCCTCGGACGCTGGCTTGATTCCGATGATGTACCCGAATTACGCGCGCGTGCTGCATGATGAAGTGCGCTCACAATTCGAAGCGCTGTGGGGTCGTACGCTTGATGCGAAGCCCGGACTTACGGTCGTTGAAATCATGCACGCGATTCATAGCGGCGAGATTCGTGGGATGTACGTCGAAGGCGAAAACCCCGCGATGTCTGACCCGGATCTCGATCATGCGCGCGCCGGTTTGGCGAAACTCGAACACCTCGTCGTGCAAGACATTTTCCCCACGGAAACGGCGATCT
>JAAFHR010000192.1 GCA_013298455.1 Betaproteobacteria bacterium
CTACGGCGGCCGAATCTCGCTCGCCGTGGGCTTAGCGGCGATGCTGATGGCGATTACCGTTGGCGTGATCATCGGCTCGATTGCGGGTATGGCCAAGGGCTGGGTCGATGCGTTTTTGATGTGGGTGACGGATTTGTTTTTGTCGTTGCCGCAGCTGCCGCTGTTGCTGCTGTTGATCTTTTTGTTTCGCGAGCCGCTCAAGAAAGCGTTCGGGATTGAAGTGGGCGTGTTCATCTTGATCGTTGTGGTGATCGGCGGTTTTCGCTGGATGCCCGTGGCGCGTTTGGTGCGTGCGCAGTTTTTCAGCTTGCGCGAAAAGGAATTCGTTGAGGCCGCACGTGCGCTCGGCGCGAGTCCGGTGCGTCAAGTCACTCGCCATATCCTGCCGAACGCCATGGGCCCTGTGATCGTTGCCGCAACGATTGACGTAGCCGCTGCGATCATCGCCGAGAGCACGCTCTCATTCTTGGGCTTAGGCTTCCCGCCCGACATTCCGACCTGGGGCCGAATTCTTTATGACAGCCGCGATTACATGGACTTGGCACTGCACTGGGCGCTCTTCCCCGGTTTGGCGATTTTCATCACCGTGCTCACCATCAACTTCATCGGCGACGGGCTCCGCGATGCGCTGGATCCGCGAAAGGTGATGTGATGGCGCTCCTCGATATTCAAGGGCTCAAAACCCATTTCAAGACGGATGATGGTTGGCTGCACGCCGTTGACGGCGTTGACATCTCGATCAACGCGGGTGAAACAGTGTGCGTGGTCGGCGAATCCGGTTGCGGCAAGAGCGTGACCGCACGCACCGTAATGAAACTCGTCGACATGCCGCCCGGAAAAATTGTTGCTGGAAAAGTGCTCTGGAAGGGGCGCGATCTGGTACCGCTGCCGCTCGAGGAGATGCGAAAGCTTCGCGCCAAAGAAATCGCGATGATTTTCCAAGAGCCGATGACGAGCTTAAATCCGGTCTACACCGTGGGTGAGCAAATCGCCGAAAGCCTTCGATTGCACGAAGGGCTGTCGAAAAAAGAAGCGATGAATCGCGCCGTAGAAATGCTCGCCAAAGTGCGAATTCCTACGCCAGAAAAGCGCATCAAAGACTATCCGCATCAGTTCTCGGGCGGTATGCGCCAGCGCGTGATGATTGCGATTGCACTCGCCTGCAATCCGCAACTCTTGATCGCGGACGAACCCACCACTGCGCTTGATGTAACGATCCAAGCGCAAATTCTCGATCTCATCGCCGAGCTCAAATCCGAGCGCGGTACGGCGGTGATGTTGATTACGCACGCGATGGGTGTGGTGGCCGAAGTCGCGCAGCGCGTCGTTGTCATGTACGCCGGTAAAGTGGTGGAAGAGGCGAGCGTTGAAGCGCTCTTCGCCGCGCCGCGTCATCCGTACACTCGTGGCTTGATTCGCTCGATCCCGCGAATCGACACCGCAGCACTCACCAAAACTCGCTTGGAAGCCATTCCCGGCACGGTGCCTAAACTCATCGAACCGCGCGAAGGGTGTCGTTTCGCCGCACGCTGCCGTCACGCGAAACCCGAATGCAGCGCCGCCACGCCACCGCTTCGCGAAATCACGCCAGGGCACAAAGTGGCTTGCTTCTTGGCCGAGGAGATCGTATGAGCGCGCCACTCCTGACCGTTGAAAATTTGGTCAAACATTTCCCGGTTCGCGGCGGCATTCTCAAACGAGAAATCGGTCGCGTGCATGCCGTCGACGGCGTGAGCTTCGAGCTCGCCAAGGGTGAAACGCTTGGTGTGGTTGGTGAATCCGGCTGCGGAAAGAGCACCATGGGGCGCTGCATTCTTCGATTGATCGAACCCACTGCGGGCAAGGTCACGTTTGAAGGCAAAGATGTCACCGCCGCTAACAAAGACGATCTGCGCGCACTCGCCCGCGACATGCAAATCATCTTTCAAGACCCATTCGCGAGCCTAAATCCGCGAATGACGGTCGCCAGCATCATCGGCGAAGCGCTCACGATTCACAAGCTCACCCCGACTCGCGAAGCCTATGACGCGCGAATTGTCGAGCTCTTGGAAACCGTGGGCCTATCGGCCGATCATCGGCGCCGTTACCCGCATGAATTCTCCGGCGGTCAACGGCAGCGTATTGGCATCGCCCGGGCGCTTGCCGTCAACCCAAAGCTCATCATTTGCGACGAAGCGGTGTCTGCACTCGACGTATCGATTCAAGCGCAGGTCATCAATCTGCTCGAAGACCTGCAAGAAAAATTCGGCCTCACCTACGTCTTCATTGCCCACGATTTGTCCGTGGTCGAACACACGAGCAACCGCGTCGCCGTGATGTACTTGGGCCGCATCGTGGAAATTGCGTCAGCGCATGATCTCTACACCCAGCCGCGCCACCCGTACACCGAAGCGCTGCTCTCCGCAGTGCCCATCCCCGATCCCACGATCAAGCGGAAACACATCCCCATCGCAGGCGATGTGCCCTCACCGATCAACCCGCCCGTCGGATGTCATTTCCACACGCGTTGCCATATCGCGAAAAAAGGACTCTGCGACGTAGAACGCCCAGTGCTCAAAGTAGTGGGCGACGGGCATTCGGTGGCTTGCCATTTGCGGGATAGTTAGGCAGTGCGATCTGGCTGATTCCCTCTCCCCGTGAGGAAGAGGGGAAGTTGATTTGATGTGCAGCGTTCGCGAACCGTTTAAGCCTCCTCCTCTCCGTCAGAGGGAAAGGCGGACCGCGCAGATGCATTGGGCAGAAGCACAAGGCGGAACCGCAACCGTTCCGCCCCGCGCTCAAGCGATAAAGAGCGTAAGCTGCGTTTCTAACCCATTCGATTGGATACCATCCAACGTGGATTGAAAAATTGCGCTTCGCGTGCGCACGAGGCGCGTCAAAACGCACGTTACGTCGTCTTCCCACTGCGCTTGAGCCTACCCGATGCGTTGCAGTGTCTCCTTAATGATGACCCTGACCCATCTGATTTTCCAATTTCGTTGCCCCAGATTTCTCCTTAGAAATGTCCATGAGGATTTCGCCATGAAAAACACTCTTCGAATCAGTTGCTTCAGCGCTTACTGTCTCCCGGTGGCACACGTGGTGGGTGCGCTGGTGCTGGTGCTTTCAGCGCTGTCGGGTTGCGGAGGCGGTAGCGACGGCAGCAGCGTGGACCCTGTCGCCCCGCCCACACCGACCCCTGTCTGGCGCGCGCCCGTGCTCAGCAGTGCCCTCCTCAACGACATCGAAGCCGTGTATCCCGATGCGGCTGATGGTTTCTACATTGTTGGCTATGACAGCGCAAACGTCCTGCAAATTCAGCGCTACAGTGCGAGCGGTGGTTGGGCAGCGCCGCAAGCCGCGCCGGTCAGTTCGTTTGGCGGCAATCGCGTGGCCATCCCGGAGGGCGTGGCGTTTTTCACGAGCGACGGTCGGCAATGGCTCCGGCAAGATTTCACCGCCACCGGGTCTAGCGCCATTCGGCCGCAGTTTCCAGTGGTCTCCAGCGATGCCGGGAACAGCAGCCCCAACTCAGTGACGTTTAGCCGCGCGCACGACGGCAGCATCACGGCCGCGAGCTTGGTGCCGCGCGCTGATGCGCCGACAATCTGTCGCCTCTCGACGCAAGTTTTTCAAGCCGATACGTGGATGCCAGCGAGCGTGGTGTCACTCCCTCGCCCCGATGGCACCGAGTCTCTGTGCTTCGGTACGTCCATCGGCAAATTGATACGCACCCGATACGGGGATGTGACGCAAATCCGCTACAACCTCGTCTATGTCTACAGCTATGTTGCGTTTCGCGCTCCCGCCGCGCCAGGCTTCACCGCAATTACTGCTGCCGCATGCACTGGCGGCCGCTGTTTTGACGGGGGTGGCTTCGCCCAGCCAGTTTTGGAGGCCGACGGCGCAGCCACTGTGTTTTCGCAGCGCTTCACGGCGGAGCGTGCCGAGTGGCTCGCAGTGCGTGGCGATCCGCCGAGCTCGCTTTTTTCGACCGCCGTGTCGCCAACCGCCGCCCCCATCGCCGAGCCTGCCCGGCAAGTGCGAAGCGATGGCGTGGCACGCTACATAGCACAGGGCAGCAGCGGTTTAGAGCTTTGGGAGGGGCCACGCAAGGCGCTTTGGCCGGCCGGTGCGGCCATGACAGCACCCTGCCCGCGCATGCACTGTGCCGCGTTAAGCGCTGGGGGCGGTGATCAGATTGCGGTGCTGCAAAACGGCAACGCGGGCAGCACCACGCTACACGTCAGCACCCGCGCGGCCAGTGCAGACAACACGAGCTTGGGGCAGTGGAGCCTTCGCGACACCGTCGATCTCGGTGCGCTGCGAAGCGGCGAATACGCCGACGGCGTAGCCTCGATCATCGCGTTTCAGGCTGCAGGCAACAAAAGCTTCGTTGTGGGCACACTGCAGGCTGCTGGCCGCTTTACAGTTCGACCGTTTGTGATGATCAGGCAGTGAGGGTCGATGGGGCATGGTGCGAGCCCAAAGTTCGATGTCGCGATGCACGCACGTCGGGCCGCTCGTAGCGCGTAAGTTGCGCGCCAATAATGCTGAGACTGACGTAGGGTGCGTTCTAACGCGCCTCGGCGACCGCCAAGCAAGGTTGTTCCATTCACCTTGGTTGGTATTCATTTGCACACAATAGAAACGTACCCCACGATTTTTAAAGGGCCGCGCTGCCGTGCTCGATTTGGATTCCACTGCGACGTCGAGCTCTCGCTCCGGGGCAGAGGCCAGTAGCGCCGCCGCCGTGACAGTCCTTGAGGATGACCAACCTCGCTAAACTTCCCGCATGGAAAATCACATCAAACCCACGCAGCGCGTTTTGCTCGGCGTGACCGGCGGCATAGCGGCTTACAAATCGGCGGAACTCACTCGTTTGCTCATTAAGTCTGGGCGCGAAGTTTTGGTGATGATGACCGAAGCGGCGACGCAATTCGTGGGTACGGCTACCTTTCAAGCCCTCTCCGGGAAACCCGTATTTACTGACCTCTGGGATAAACGCCCCGACAACGGCATGGCGCACATCGATGCCACACGAAACAACGACGTCATGCTCATCGCGCCGGCGTCGGCTGATTTTTTAGCGCGACTGGTTCATGGCCGAAGTGATGATTTGTTGACCACGACCGTGCTGGCGCGAACGATTCCCTTGCTCGTTGCACCCGCCATGAATTTGCAGATGTGGGAAAACCCTGCGACGCAGCGAAACGTCGCACAGCTTCGTGCCGACGGCGTGCATATCATTGGCCCCGGTAACGGCGATCAGGCGTGCGGCGAAATCGGCGACGGTCGTATGCTGGAGCCGTGGGAGATCGTCTCGGCGCTCGATGCGTGGGCGCAACCCAAAACGCTTGCTGGAAAACGCGTTTTGATCACCGCAGGCCCCACGCAAGAGGCGATTGATCCGGTGCGCGTGATCACCAATTTATCGTCCGGAAAAATGGGCTACGCACTCGCACAAGCCTGCGCCGATGCGGGAGCTACCGTGTCGTTAGTCAGCGGCCCCACGCATTTGCCCACGCCGTTTAACGTGAGCCGCGTGAATGTGACGAGCGCCGGACAAATGCTCACCGCCGTTGAATCAAAGATCGATGCAACCGATATCTTCATCGCCGTGGCTGCGGTCGCCGATTACCGCCCGCAAAACAGCGCTGAACAAAAGATCAAAAAACGCGACGCTGGCTTAGAAATTCATCTCGAACCCACGGTCGACATCCTCGCCAAAATCGCCAAACACAAACGCCCGGATGGCGTCACGCCATTTTGCGTAGGCTTTGCGGCAGAGAGCGAAAACGTTGAGCAATACGGCGCAGAAAAACGCGCCCGCAAAGGTATTCCGCTCTTAATCGCCAACCATGCGCAAACGACGTTTGGAGCGGATGACAACGAAGTCACGGTGATTGACGAGCGCGGCGCAAACGGTGCGAAGCGGCTGCCGCGAATGGGGAAACTAGCGCTAGCGCGGACTTTGGTGGCAGAGATTGCTTCGAGGTTGTAGCCGCTCAAACTCGCCCAGATCCTTGCTTTAAATGGCCTAAAGGTGGCGGCCTCCAGCGAGCTGCGAGTAGCATTTAGCGGAAGTGGTAAATCCGGGGTTAGTGATGAATATTCGTTTGATCGACAGGCGCACTTGCGCAATGCTGTCTGCGCTGTTGTTGGGTTTTTCTGCAGCGCATGCGCAGTGGTCAATTCGCGGTGGCGCAGGCCCCGAGCCAACTGCTGCATCGACGGGCGCGACCGACCCCGGCACGCCCCGCGCCGAATATGCGCAGCTCGATTCGATCATGCGCTCGTTTATGCAGCGCTCCAGTGTGCCCAATGCGCAGCTTGCGGTGGTCTACGAGGGCAAGCTGATTTACTCGCGGGCCTATACCAATGCTTACGATTCAACGAACACGTCAGGTCGCGTTCGCCAATTGGCTGTGGACAATGCGCCGCCGCTAACGGCCTGTTCAGGCGCGAGTTGCTTTACGGAGCCCGACTACGTTGTCGCGACGCCGCAACACCGCTTTCGCGTAGCAAGTCTTTCCAAATTCGTCACTGGCATGGCGCTTCAGCAGCTCGCCATTGACGGTCTTTTGCAGCACGACGGCAGTGACAAGGCCTACGCGATTTTGCGCACGGATCCGAGC
>JAAFHR010000193.1 GCA_013298455.1 Betaproteobacteria bacterium
TGGAAGGTTTTGGAAATCTGGAATCCGAGTCGTCATACTTGTGGCTATCAAGAATCGAATATTCGCGATACCCAGCAATGCTAATTTACGAAACGCGCTGCGGAGTTTGGCCGTTTCAGCCAGCGTTGGTCTATCTGGCGGCAGGACGCTGCGAGCCCCTAGTGTCGTTTCGTATGCGCCACAACGATGGCGCTCATCGCGTTCTAGATGACCCCAACGCCTGCCGCAGCCGCTGCGTTGCGCAGCGTCGCATCCAGCGTGGCCAGCGGCAGCGCCTTTCGCTGCGCCAACTCCAGATAGCAAGCGTCATAGCTCGTCAGCGAATAGCGTTGCGCTAGTTGCAACGTGTTGTTCCAAACGATGTCAGCGCTTCCTGCGTCGACTGCAATGGGTAGTGCGGCAAAGCGCTGCGCTACGACGGCTACCGCGTCGGCAGGGATGCGCTTGCGCTTAACCGCGCTCAGCAACACGTTGCTCACTTCGAGGGGCCACAGCGCGGGCGCATGCGCGCCATCGGCGATCACGCGTTCGAGCAAAGCGTCCGTTGCTGCAGTGCGCTCGTCCTCAAAACACCAGGCCATCGATACCGAGCAATCCAAAACGAAGCTCATCGACGTCCATCCGTGCGCAGTTCGTTCACCGTTACGCCATCGAGCCGCCACCCGCGTGTAGCGGCGAGCAACGCATCCGCAGCACGTCGCGCTTGATCCCGATCATGTCCAGCATTGGCCGAAACCAACCGCGCCACCACACGCCCACGCCGCGTGATCACAACCTCATCGCCCGCCTCAACCCAATCGAGCAGCGTTCCAAACTTGTTTTTCGCCTCGAAGGCGCCGATTTCATGTTGAGCGGTGGTGGGCATGGGGTGCTCCAATTCAGTTAGTAAGCTAGATTTTAAGCTAGATGAATTGTCTTGAGAGACCAGAGTTTTCTAAAGTCAGGTTGCGGATATGTTTGCCCCACGCAAACTGGACGTGGGCATTACAAGCATTTCAGTAAAGGATTCGACCGGTACCTTTGAATCGCACAGCGCTCCACTCTAGCTGCAGGATAGTCTCGTAACATAACTCGCTTAGTAAGCAATGACTGACTCAAACACTGTGACGAACAAGAAATTAGCGGTACCCAAGATTTTTGGTACGTCGACGGCTCGAGCCAAGTACAACGTCCCGGCGTCTGCGGAACGCCAGCACTTAACGTGCATTGACTTGTTTGCAGGATGCGGAGGTCTGTCGCTCGGCCTAGAGCAAGCTGGCTTCACGCCCGTCTTGTTTAGCGAACTCAACATATCTGCGGCTGAAACTTATCTGGCAAACAGAATTCACGAGGACATCATCCCGGTTGGCGACGTGTATCAGCTATCGGACGCTAACTTGAAGCTGCTGAAAATATTCTGGCATCAGCGCGGTATTTCGGATGTTGACCTAGTTTGTGGCGGGCCGCCTTGTCAAGGCTACAGCGGGATAGGCCATCGGCGTACCTTCAAGTTGGACAAGAAAGATATTCCATCAAATCACCTTTATCAGGAGATGACCCGGGTGATTCGATGCGTAAAGCCACGCATCTTCCTGTTCGAAAATGTGCGCGGGCTGCTCACCGCTCGGTGGTCGCCCGATGGAGAAAAGGGCGAACTGTTTCGCGATGTGCTTGCTGAATTCAAAGCGATTCCCGGCTATACCGTCCGTTGGCAGCTCGTTCACGCCAAGGATTATGGTGTGCCACAAAACAGACCACGCGTGCTGCTCGTTGGGATTCGTAACGATGTTATCGAAAACACGACCCAGCTTTCGTTGATGGAAACTCATCCAGAAGTTGATTTTCCTACCGCAGTAAGGGACGGCTTCCTGCCAGCGCCCACCGGGACTCCTCCGACAATGGTTGAGTTGCTAGGCGATCTTGAGGACGAGGACTACCTTAAAAAAGGCAAGACTGAGACCTACCCAAAAGAAGCACAAAGCGCCGTCCAAAAGGAGTTACGCACAACGAGAAGCGGGCAAATACTGCGCAAAGGAGCCAAGGTCACAGAGCACGAGTACTCGGACCACGCTCCTTACATACGCGAGAAGTTCGCTTACATGATCGCGAACAACGGGGAAATTCCGGAGAAATTCCAAACAAAAAAGTTCGCTCAGCGGGTGTTTCCAAGGCAATGGGGGGCGGAAGGTCCAAACTTAACGGCTACGTCGTTGCCGGAAGACTACGTTCATTACAGTCAACCGCGCGGGCCTACAGTTAGAGAATGGGCGCGAATCCAGACCTTTCCCGATTGGTACCAATTCTGTGGGCCGCGCACTACTGGTGGACGTCGGCGTGCGGGTGACCCGGATGCCGGTATCTGGGATCGCGATGTCCCACGCTACACACAGATCGGCAACGCGGTGCCGGTGCAGTTAGCCAGACGCGTAGGCGAACACTTGATCGCAATTTTGAATGGCTCTGCACACCTTAAAGTATGAACGCAAGGCCGCTGTCAGAGCAAGAGTCTCGTAGCTTGGCCTTTATCAATGCGGCGGGCGTAGAGAGTTCGTTGATATTCTTGACGGCAACTGGAATGAGCAAGTCGATCATTGACGCTACCGTTCCAGTGCGAGAACTGTTGCGTCAACACGGGGTGCATGACTACGAACGCCAACCGCAAGGGCCGGAACACAAGCGCGTGATGCAGGCAACGTTTCTCACTGACGGCGACACTCACTCGCTGCAGATATCGTTGTACCGACCAAATACCAAGCAAGGCGATCCACGGCTTTGGTTTTCGATGTTGGGAAAGCATGCGTCCCCTGATGACGTGCTGGCACTTTTCATCGTGGACACGCGAGTGCACGTCGCAAATATTTCGCGGGTTACGTTCGACGGTTCGAATTTACGCGAAACTGACAGTGAATCGATACGGCTACTTAGCCAGCTCGGCCTCCAGTCGTCGTTGGTCGCCACGGAGCTTTTGAGCGCGCTGCGTCAAATTGCAAACTGCGGGCCACTCCGAGCCGTCTGCGGCGGCGATACGGCGGTCGGACGAAGCGTTGAATCAGCGTTGGGTATCTCGATCAACTCGAGCAGACTGCCAGACTACAAAGGGATTGAATTGAAGTCCGGGCGCAGCCAAATATTGACTCGCGAGAATAGAGCGAATCTGTTTGCCTGTGTTCCGGATTGGTCGCTGAGTGGATGCAAAAGCAGCGGAGCCATTCTTGAGCGCTTCGGGTACATCAGAGGAGAGGAGTTCAAGTTGTATTGCACCATTAGCGCAAGGAACACCAATCCTCAGGGGCTGAAACTGGAAGTCGATGACTTGGCTCGGCTCCTGCGCGAAGTTTCGGCAGAGGCACCGCACAACGTCGCGATTTGGCGAATGAAACATCTCGAAAATCGCCTGTTCGAGAAACATAGAGAAACATTTTGGATAAAGGCGCGTTCTGAGCGCGTCGCGGGATGCGAGTACTTCCATTTGGAATCCGTGGTCCACACGCGAAATCCAAATCTGCCGCAGTTGGAGCGCCTGCTCTCAGACGGTACCGTTACTGTCGACCACCTGATTAAGCGCAAGCCATCGGGAGGTGCTCAGGAAAAAGGGCCGCTATTCAAAATTGTCAAAGAACGCATCCCAGAACTGTTTATGGGCATACCGAACCGCTATTCACTGACCGCCAGCATACCGTTTTAGCGTCGCGTGACTTCCGCAGAAACTTTGCTCCGCGAAATTGAGTTCAGCGCGCCGCCGCTATTCGCGCTGGCGAGTCTGGGGAGCGCGCCAATCGAGCCGACACACTAACTCCTCTCTCCGCTCCGGTTCGCCCCAGTGTTGTCTCCCCCTTTGCGAGAAGGAGTCCTGCTGCATTACTTTGATTGATGAGAGCATTCAGACTGTTGTGTGGCTCTGCGGGCGAAGTGGAGGCGGGATCGAGGGTTCGCGCTTACGACTAGCCCCCCGGCGGCTCCCACAACTCAAACTTGTTCCCCTCAAGGTCATAGCCCCAAGCAAACCGGCCTTGTTCGGATTCTTCGAGTTTGTCTTCTAGGCGCACGTCGCCTGCTCGGAGTTGATCGAGCATGGCTTCTAGATCGGCGACTCGCCAATTGATCATCACGACTTGGCGCTTGGGCATGTAGTCGCTTTTTTCTTCGAACACGCTCCAGTAGGTTTCTTCACCTGCCGCGTGGGTCGTTACCGCGCCGCCCCATTCGGTGATGTCAACGCCCAAGTAGCGGAAATACCATTTGCGGAGCGCTTCGGCGTTTTTTGCGCGAATGAAAACGCCGCCCAGACCCAATACTTTTGCTCTTGCCATGTTATTTCTCGTTCATCATCTTTTGCAGTTTGCGACCGAGTCGCAGCAGTAGCCATGTTGCGACCACTGCGCCCACCGCCGCGCTGCCCCACATCCCGGGTTTGTAGCGCAGAAAAAATAGCGACCCCATCAAGTAGCCGAGCGCTCCGCCGGAGAGCACACCGGTTAACACACAGGCGACATATAAAAACCAAGTCATTTTCGAGCTTTCATTGTTTCAATCGCGTTCTTCGCGAGCGCTTCGACATAGCTTGCGTGATAGTCGGCATTGGCGATGCCAACGATGGGTTCGCCCAGCAATTTTCCGTCGCCATCGACGATCATCACGGTGGGCGTGAAGCCGCCTTTGCGGGCTTTTGCAAACTCAATCGTAGAAATTTTCTTGCCGTCAAAATCGATGAGCGATTTGCCATCATCAATGGTGATCTGCCGAAACTCCATCGCATCGCGAAACGCCGGGTCGCGAAACATCGGGACGACCGCGGTACGAAGCGAATAGCGACAAAAGTGGCAGCCTTGCAAATTGAAAAACAACAAGATGGGTTTCTTGTCGGCATTGGCTTTTGCGCCGTCGCGTTTGAGATCAACGGCCACGGGCAAGATGCGCTCCCAATCACGGCTTGAGTTTTCGAGTTTGCTCTCGTCGATCAACGCGCTGGGTTGAGCCAATGCGCCGCCGCCCGCAAGCGACGCCAAAAATGCGGATGCGATAATCCGTCGCAATCTACTCAAACCCTGTGAATTTCGCATGAGCGAATCCCTCATCATTGCCACGCGCGAAAGCCCATTGGCGCTCGCGCAAGCAAACCACGTGAAATCAGAACTCGGAAGTGTATTCCCCGAGCTCGATGTGAGCCTACTTGGCATGACCACGCGGGGCGACCAAATTCTCGATAAGCCGCTTGCCAAAATCGGCGGCAAAGGCTTGTTCATCAAAGAGCTGGAAACCGCGCTGCAGGATGGCCGTGCGCATCTCGCGGTGCATTCGCTCAAAGATGTGCCGATGGTGTTGCCCAAAGGCTTCGCACTCGCCGCGATTTTGCCGCGCGAAGATCCGCGGGATGCGTTCGTTTCGAATCGCTTCAAAACGCTGGCTGAATTGCCTAGCGGTGCGGTGGTGGGAACCTCAAGCCTTCGACGTGCGGCAGTGCTCAAACGCAAATTTCCCACGCTCAATTTCGCGCCGCTTCGGGGCAATGTCAACACGCGACTTCGCAAGCTCGACGAGGGCGAATACGATGCGATCATCTTGGCCGCTGCGGGGCTGATTCGCCTCGGCATGAGTTCGCGAATTACGTCGTGCATCGCCATTGAGGATTCGATCCCTGCGCCCGGACAAGCGGCGCTGGGTATCGAAGTGATGGCCGATGATGACGATACGGCTGATATCGTGGCTGAACTTGATCATGCGCCCACCGCGATTTGCTGCGCGGCTGAGCGGATGGTGAGCCGATTGCTGGGCGGTAGCTGCGAGTTGCCGCTGGGCGCGTTTGCTGATTTTGTGGAGGGCGAAAAGCCGCTCCGGCTTCGCGCGTTTGTTGCCAACGTAGATGGCAGCCAATACGTTGAAGTCGAAGCGTTTGGAACCCCCGACGCTCCCGAATCGCTGGGTGAGGCGGTGGCCGAATCGCTCAAATCGATGGGCGCGGCGGCAATCATCAAGAGCTTGCAATGACGACTGATTTTCACTTGGGCGAATCGCCCGCTGGCAACCAAGGGCCGCTATCCAAGGCGCGCGTTCTGATCACTCGCCCCGTGATGCCCGCGTCTCGCACTGCGCAGCGACTCGCGGCGTTGGGCGCAACGCCCTACGTGTTCCCCACGACGATCATCGAGCCACCTAGCGATCCCAAGCCCCTTCAAACAGCGTTGAAGCAACTCGCGAGCTATCACGCCGCGATTTTCGTGAGTCCCAGCGCGGCAGAGATGACCATTGCGCCGCTCGGTGCATTGCCGATCAAATTACCCGCCACGTTGCAAGTGTTTGCGCCGGGCTCGGGCACGGCGGAGGCGTTGACGATCTTGGGCGTTGCGTCGGTCGCGATTCCATTGAGCACGTTCGATAGCGAAGGTTTGCTCGCGCTCGACGCGTTAAGCGAGAAAGCGATCAAGGGCAAACGCATCGCGATCTTTCGCGGCAACGACGGCCGCGAAGTGTTGCGAGACGAATTGACCCGGCGCGGCGCAATCGTTGATGCCATCACCGCGTACCGTCGTCGCGCGCCGAACACCCCGCCCACGGGCCTGTTGGAGCTGCTCTCTCGCGGTGAAATCAATGCGATATCTGCGATGAGTAGCGATGCAAT
>JAAFHR010000196.1 GCA_013298455.1 Betaproteobacteria bacterium
GTCGTTGTTTGCACCGCAGCGGGCGCGGGTGCGGGAGTTTTATTGCCCGCCGTCGCGGCGCTAGGTGAGGGCGCAGGCGGCTTCGCGGCAGTTAACCGATCCAATGCTGAAGCGGGCAGGTAGTAAAGCGGAGCGGACACCACCGCTGCAGCGCCAGCGGCTGGCGGTGGCGGTGGTGCAGATTGCGCGCTCGCCCATGCACTCCAAGAACCCACGCATACGACGGCAATGGCTGTCGCCAGTGTCGACGCAGCGAAGGGTGCACGACGCTCCGCTGCAGCAGACCGCGTGCGTGAGGAGTGTTGGCGAAGATTCACGCTACATCGTCCAACGACAGTCGCTAAGGCTTCGCAGGCACAACGTTCGCGCCCTCAACCACCGACTTCGCCGCCAACAACGCAGCGACGGCACGCACTGGATCAGCCGCTCTCGCCGCGTACACCCCGAGCGCAGAAGGTCCCGAAACGAGCTCCACCCCTGCGCCACGAAGTAGCTCGCGAATCTGACGCTCCGTCGCGTCGCCGCGAAATGTAATTTGCAAATTCGGCGCGACAACGCCTGCCGTTTGACCCGACAAAGGCTCCAACGTGCCGCCGGTTTGCCGCAACAGCGGCACTAGATAGGTGGCCTGAATCACTGCCAAGCTCGCAGCCAGCGCGAAGGCGATCTTCCAACCCAAACGTTGCTGTTTCGACACGGGCATTGGCGTGACTTTGCGCTGCAAACTCGACACGTTGTTCGACGCATCATTGGCCACGCGCTGCGATTCCGCCGAAAGGCGATTCATAAACTGCGGCAAGCTCGACCGGAGCGGCACCGCAGCCGATTGATTGACCGCATCACGAATCCGGCGCTGCAATTCGAGCTCACGAGCGAGCGCCGGCTCTTGGCTGATCGCGGCTTTCAACGCGTCTCGCTCAGCGGCGGAGAGCGTGCCATTCAGTAAAAAAGGAATCGATTCAGCGTGCGCTTGAAATTCTTGAAGGTTTAAGGTTGCCATAATCAATGCCTATTTCAATAACAGCGAGATTGCTTTTGGGTTAGCTCCGGATTCGAGCGTATGTCGGCACGACACTTCGAGATCATCGAATAACCCGTCTCCTGTGAGTCGCAAGGCACCGACAAACGGTTCAATGCCATCCTTGACGTTTCGCTTAAACCTCAACACGATTGCGCTCCAAACAGTCTTTCAGTTTCTTTCTGGCGTGAAAGAGCCGCGTTTTCACCGTGCCGCCGGGGATGGCCTGCACTTCGCTCACCTCCTCTACGCTTGCGCCCTCAAAGTAAACCAAATGCAGCGCTTCGCTTTGATCCTTGGGCAACTCATCGATGCAGTCAGCCAAGATATGCGCGCGCTCCTTGGCGTAGACGAGCTGCTCAGTGCCCGGCGATTCATCGGCCATCGTCTCGGCGTAGTCCTCGATGTCATCCGTTTGATTGTCGCGCGCCCGAAGCTTGTCGAGCGATTTGTACTTAGCAATGCCCAAAAGCCAGGTCTCAACTTTACTGTCACCTTTGAAGTTTTTCGCGGCTTTCCAGACCTCGTACATCGTCTCAACAACGACGCCCTCAGCCTCTTCCGGATTGCCAATTCGCCGCATCGCAAACGCATAAACGCGCGACTCAAACGCCTTGTAAAACCGAATCATCGCCTGCTGGTCTCCCCCGGCAATCGCCGAGAGCAGCTGCGAGAGCTCCGGCTCCTCAGCGCGACGTGTAATCGCTAAGTCGTCAACTTCCGTAGTCATTGATTGATTGTGTCCCAGTCGTGTTGTGTGAGCGTCGTCACTGCGATGTATTACGTTGCATCGCGTTGCACTGCGTTGCGCGGCTGCCATTTCAGCATTGCCCCGCGTGCTATCAAGACGTCAATTCTGCCTGCAGCACGACACGCCGCGCCATCAATTTCAAAAAACATGAAAGTTCGTGCTCCAGTCCGCAATTTGACGCGATAAAAGCCAGCAAATTGCTAGAATGAACGCCTCTTCCGGGCGGTTAGCTCAGCGGTAGAGCACTGCCTTCACACGGCAGGGGTCACTGGTTCGATCCCAGTACCGCCCACCAAATAGCGCGGCTTCACGCGATAGCACCCACCAACATCAAGCGTCTGTACTGAATTTGTACGGAAAAGTGGGGTTGCGGCTATCACCACCGAATCGGTGATTCATCGATTGGCTCCCCTCAAACGAGTGAATCCTCGAGCGCTCCGCGTTGAGCATGCGTCTACGATCCGATGCACGTGCTATTAGCGTTGATCGCCGAGTCAGCGGCACCAACGTTTCCCATTTTGGTTCGTGTGTCACAACACCGTAATCAAGGATCGCGATAGTGCTAGATTGATTTGGAGAATTTCGATCTATGTCGCTACATGCTCAGCTTGTCTTTCGTATTGGTGCGCTGTTGCTCACCGCGCTGTCGACCGTGTCACTTCACGCCGCAGCGTTTACCGCTGGCAATATTGCGGTGTATCGCACCGGCGTGGGCGGAACTGGTTCGCCAGTTCTGGCCAACACAGGCAATCCGGTTTTTATTGACGAGTACACAACCACGGGCACATTGGTCCAGTCCATCGCCCTGCCAGCAACCACCTCTGGCGCGCAACGAGCGCTGATCGCAAGCGGCACCGCGACGAGTGAGGGGCTTTTGACTCGAAGCGCTGACGGCGCGTGCCTGTGGCTCACCGGCTATGGTCGCGACATCGGTGGGTCGGGGTCGTTGTCTGCCACGACCGGCGCGACCGTTCCTCGGGTGATTGGCCGCGTCAATGCTGCGGGTGCGACGGATACGACGACCGCGTTGTCTGATTTCGCCGACGCAAACAATCCACGAAGCGCGGCTGGCGTGGATTGCAGCGCCGCTTGGTTGGCGGGCGGCGCGGGTGGTGTGCGCTACGCTACTTTGGGAGCCACAACGAGCAGCACGCAACTCAGCACCACGCTCACCAACGTGCGTCAAGTGAACGTCTTTGGCGGTCAGCTTTACGCGTCCACAGGATCAGGAACTGCCATCCGCGTTGGGACAGTGGGCTCGGGCACACCCACTACCTCCGGTCAGACGATTACCAATTTACCCAATTTCCCAACGACCGGCAGCCCTTACGCATTTTTTCTCGCAGATTTATCATCCGCAGTTGCGGGTGTCGACACCCTTTATGTGGCCGACGACTCCGCTCCAGCGCTCACCAAATATTCGCTCGTTGCTGGCGCTTGGACGAGCAACGGCACGATCGGCGTGGATGCCGACAACTACACGGGGCTGACTGCGTCAGTCAGCGGCAACACGGTTACGCTGTTCGCCACGCGCAACGGCAATCAACTGGTGTCACTCATCGACAGCTCAGGCTACAACGGCGCATTCACCGGCACGCCGACGATACTGGCAAGCGCCGCAGTTAACACCGCATTTCGGGGCGTAGCGTTGGCTCCCGTTGCGGCCGTGGTTGACGTCGCGCCAACCATCAGCGCGATCACGCCTGCCGCAGGAGCCACCAACGTCGCGCTCAGCACGACCCTTTCCATCACGTTCTCCGAGCCGGTGAACGTGACGGCAGGCGGCGTTACGCTGAGCTGCGGTACTCCCGCTACAAGCATCGCTCTCAACACGCTGCCCGCTAGTAGCGTGACCGCGCTCACGCTGACGCCCGCCACGGCACTTCCTGCCGCGTCGACCTGCACCGTGAACGTTCTAGCGGCCAACGTCACCGACGTTGACGGCACACCTACCGCGATGGCAGCGAATTTCAGCAGCAGCTTCACCACAGCGGCGGCGGTCGTCACCAACACGGCACCAACGATCAGCGCCATTCCCGCGCTCGCTCACGTCCTCACGCTTGCCGACAACCCCACCACTAGCTTCACGGTGGCGGACGCCGAGACCGCTGCAAGCGCGCTGACGCTCAGCGTGCTTAGCAGCGACAATCCTGGCGTGGTGCCGGTGACTGGTGTGACGCTCAACAACGTCAACGGCACCGTGACCGCCACTGTTGCGGGTACGGCCGTTGGATTCGCAAATTTGGTGATTCAGGTCTCCGACGGCACACTCAACGCGACGCGCACGCTTGCAGTGGCGGTCAGCGCTGCGCCCATCTTGCCTAGCCAAACACGCTACCTGTTTGGCACCTGTGATGCATCCAGTGCCATGGCCGTGGATGCCGCGACCTTTTTTGTGGCAGACGACGAAAGCCAAGTGATCCGGCTCTACAGTCGCACAGGATCGGGCTATCCGCTCTACAGCATCGATTACACGACAGCGCTGGGCTTGACGGATCCCAACACCACGTCGCCCCGCGAGGTTGACATTGAAGCCTCGACCCGCATCGGCAATCGTATTTACTGGCTCGGTTCGCACAGCAACAGCTCAGGCGGCGCGCAACGACCGAACCGCAGTCGCCTGTTTGCAACCGATTTTGTCGGCAGCGGCGTCAACGCAACGCTTTCTCCGGTTGCGGGCTACTACGCGGGTCTTAAGACGGACTTGCTAGCGTGGGATAGCGGGAACGTACATGGCCTCGGTGCAAACTCTTTTGGCTTGACGGCATCCAGCGCAACCGGAGTGGCGCCTGAGGCCGCTGGTGGCGTTGGATTCAATATCGAAGGTCTCACGATCGCCCCCGACGGCACCACTGGATACCTAGCCTTCCGCGCACCGATTAGTCCAGCCAACGCCCGCACCCAAGCGCTCATCGTTCCGGTGACAAACTTCACCGCATTGGTCGGTGGTTCACCCGCCGCCGGCCCTGCCACGTTTGGCGCGCCGATCCAATTGAATCTGGGCGGGCGCGGCATTCGCTCCATTGAACGCTCAAGTACCGGCGACTACGTGATCATCGCTGGGCCATCAGGCACGGCCGGTGCGGCTCCGAACGATTTCCGCTTGTACCGATGGACGGGCAACGCCGCCGACGCGCCGCGCATCACCAACGCCTCACTGGCGGGCTTGAGCTCCGTGGGTAGCCCTGAGGGAATCGTGGAGGTGCCAGCGAGCGTCGGTTCCGCCAGCGTGTTGCAACTGATTGCCGACACTGGTGATCAGACTTGGTACGGCAACACCACCATTTGCAAAGACCTCGCCGAGCCGCGTTTCAAAGCATTTCGCATGGATGGCATCGCGTTGGGAGCGAGCGCTGCGCGCATCCATCAGGTGCAGGGCGCAGGCAACACGAGTCCACTGGTAGGTCAAAGCGTAGAGATCGAAGGTATCGTGACCGGCGCATTTCAAGCCACTGGACAGCTCGGCGGATTCTTCATGCAGGAAGAGGATGCCAACGCCGATGGCAATCCGCTCACCTCTGAAGGCATCTTTGTGTTTCAGTCGACCACCACAGTCGCCGTGGGTGATAAGGTTCGCGTCACGGGCACGGTCACTGAGTTTGGCACGGTGCCCAATACCGCCACCCAAATCGCCCCTATGACGGGCGCTACTCCGGTGCCCGTCGTTGTTAACGTGCTGTCGTCAGGGAACCCACTGCCAGCGCCCGTTTCGGTAACGCTGCCAGTGGCCACATTAGGTGATCTCGAGCGATTCGAGGGCATGCGTGTGCAGACCACACAAACGCTCACTGTTACCGAAAACTTCCGACTCGGTCGCTTTGGTGAGATCACGTTGTCGTCAAGTGGCCGCTTGATTCAGCCAACCAACATCATTGATCCTAACGACGCCACGGCGTCTGGGACGACCTCGAACGGCATCAGCAACGTTGCGGCGGTCACGGCACTGGCTGACCTAAATCTGCGTTCGTCAGTGGTGCTCGCAGATGTCAGCACGTCGCAAAATCCCGCAGTGATTCCCTTTTGGGACAGTGTGAACAATACGCTTCGAATTGGCAGCACGGTGGGTCCGGTAACCGGCATCTTGAACCATTCGTTTGGTCAACACGTCGTGCATCCCACGGTTGCACCGAACTTCACATTTGCGTCGCGCCCTGCGCTGCCCAGTGTGGGCGGCACACTCAAAGTGGCGTCATTCAACGTACTCAACTTCTTCAACGGCGTGAACGGTGTTTTCACCGCAGCCAATTCCCGTGGCGCATTGAGTCAAACCGAGTTTGATCGCCAAAAAGCAAAATCGGTCACGGCACTTTGCAGCTTGAACGCTGACATTGTGGGGCTGATGGAGATGGAAAACGATGGCGTCTCGGCCGCGTCGGCATTGAGCGAATTGACCACGGCGCTCACCAATCAAACCGGTTGCAACGGGCCTTGGGCGTTCTCAGGTGATCCCGCCAACTGGGGCACCATTCCCGGCAGCACCGATCAGATTCGCACCGCAATCATCTACCGCCCAGCAGCGGTAACACCGGTCGGCGCGGCCTTTGCGGCCAACGACGCGGCATTTTCAACGGCTCGCGCACCCCTCGCCCAGACGTTCACCACAGCCCACAGCGGCAAATTTAGCGTGATCGTGAATCACTTCAAATCTAAGGGCACCGCCGCCTCGCTGCCGGGCGACACCGATCAAGGCGATGGCCAAGGCCAATCGAACGCAACGCGGCGTCTGCAAGCAACCGCCCTACTCAATTTCGTAACGGCGGTGCAAACTGCATCG
>JAAFHR010000197.1 GCA_013298455.1 Betaproteobacteria bacterium
AAACGACGATGGATCATTGAGCGCGTACGCTCCGTAGTTGTAAACCGTGGCGTAAGCCGCGTAATCGGCGGCTTCGATGGCTTTTCCCGCTAACGCATTGGCAACGGCGTAGGTGGCGGACACAAAAGCGTGTGCCGTGCCGTCAATTGAAGTTGAGCCGCGATGGTGTTGCGCGATGTGTGCGGCGGACTCGGCGGCGGCGTTCAGCTCGCCCGCGCTGGCCAATCCGGCGACGTAGCGGTCGAGCACATCAAGTGCGGCGAGTGCGTCGGGATGTTCAACCAATGATCGGACGGAGCGGGCACAGGCCAGCGCAAACGCCCAGCGGACGGAGTCGTTTTGCGGTTCGTTGAGACGAACCGACGCGGCGAGGGCAAGCAACTCTGCGTTCATAACTTTTTGGAGCCATGAACGACAGAGTGAATTCGAAGATCAGCGGTTGAGCCGCGCTTCAATCGTTGCCTTCGTAGCGCCGAGCTGAGCGGGCAGTCGGTGCGCGAGCTGCGCAAACAATTCATCGTGCAGTTTCAATTCGGCATTCCATGCGTCGCGATCATTGCTAACGACGCTTTGGAATTGTGCTTCTGAAAACGTGCTGCCGTTCCAGTTGATGTCGGCGTAAGTCGGGGACGTACCCAAGGCGTGTTCGGTGCCGCCCTGCTTGCCTTCGATGCGCTCCAACATCCACGCCATCACGCGCATGTTGTCGCCGAAACCGGGCCACACGAATTTGCCGTCGGCATCTTTGCGGAACCAATTGACCGTGTAAATCTTTGGCAACGTCGCGCCGGATTTCGCGAGCTTTTCACCGAGGGCGAGCCAATGCGCGAAGTAATCGCTCATGTTGTAGCCCATGAACGGCAGCATGGCGAACGGATCGCGGCGCACGATACCTTGTTGACCCGCTGCAGCGGCGGTGGTCTCGGAGCCCATCGTTGCGGCCATGTAGACGCCCTCCTCCCAATTTCGCGCCTCGGTGACGAGCGGCACGGTGGTGCTGCGACGACCGCCAAAGATGAACGCATCAATCGCCACGCCTTTGGGATCGTCCCATGCGGCATCGAGCGCTGGGTTGTTGGTTGCGGCAACGGTGAAGCGGGCATTCGGATGCGCGGCTTTGGCGCCAGTTTCTTTGGCGATGGCGGGCGTCCAATCCTTGCCTTGCCAATCGATCAAATGTGCGGGCGGCTCTTTGGTCATGCCTTCCCACCACACGTCGCCATCATCAGTGAGCGCAACGTTGGTGAAAATCGCGTCGCCCTTCAAAGAGGCCATGCAGTTGAAATTCGATTGGTCGTTGGTGCCCGGCGCAACGCCAAAGTACCCGGCTTCGGGATTGATGGCGTACAAGCGGCCATCCGCGCCGGGTTTGATCCAAGCGATGTCGTCGCCAATCGTGGTGACGCTCCAGCCCTCGAAACCTTTGGGCGGGATCAACATTGCGAAATTCGTTTTGCCGCAAGCCGATGGAAACGCAGCGGCGACGTGATATTTCTTGCCTTGCGGATTAGTCACGCCAAGGATCAGCATGTGCTCTGCGAGCCAACCGTCGCGCTTGCCCATCGTTGATGCGATTCGCAGCGCGAAGCATTTTTTTCCGAGCAGTGCGTTGCCGCCGTAGCCCGAACCGTAGCTCCAAATTTCGCGGGTTTCGGGATAGTGCACGATGTATTTGGTTTTGTTGCACGGCCACGAAACGTCTTTTGCGCCGTTCACCAATGGCGCGCCGACGGTGTGAACGCAAGGTACGAATTCACCCGTTTCGCCGAGCACATCGAGCGCGCCTTTGCCCATCCGCGTCATGATTTTCATGTTGACGGCAACGTAGGGCGAATCGCTGAGCTCAACGCCAATGTGCGCAATCGGTGAGCCAAGCGGACCCATCGAAAACGGCACCACATACATCGTGCGGCCGCGCATCGAACCAGTGAAGAGCGGCGTGAGCGTTGCGCGCATTTCAGCGGGCGCCATCCAATTGTTGGTGAGGCCGGCGTCGTCTTTGTGTTCGCTGCAAATGTAGGTGCGGTCTTCAACGCGAGCCACGTCACTCGGGTCGCTCCAGGCCAAATACGAATTGGGACGCTTGGCGTCATTCAGTCGTTTGAAGGTGCCCGCGTTGACGAGTTCGGCGCATAGCGCGTTGTATTCGGCCTCGGAGCCATCACACCAATGAATGGCGGCGGGCTGCGTGAGGGATGCCATTTCGCGAACCCACGCCAACAGCGCGATGTGTTTAACGTGAGCAGGGGCGTGCACGGAAGCTTGCAACGTGACGAGCGATTCGGGTTGATTCATGAATAGATGCGGAGGTGATCCGACGAGGGTGAGGTGCAAATGCGTGAGGACGACTGGTAGGCATCGTCACCGCGAGCACGCGCGGATCAACCGTGTGCTGGAGCCGAAGTCGCGGCGCGGCGGATAGCCTGACTCGCGAAACAGAATTTTATGACATGGCTACATTCGACTACAACGAACGGATATGCACGAATCGCATGAATGGATGCGCGCGCGGCAATGCGCCGCATTTCGCTAGGGAAACTACGTTCTGTCGTGACTGACTGCGAAATTGTCTTTTTCCGCTAAACCACCGTGAATGCGAGCCATGCCGCTATTTTTTACGGAAATCGATAGTCGTAAGAATCGCTCGAAACGCCAATATCAACAATGCGTAGGCTGAAATAGCCTTGGCCAGCAAACACTGCCGGCCTGAGACCTCTGCACAACTGTCAGCTCAGCGCGAATCCGAACCAACTCGTCGTTCCCGCCCTTCGACAAGCTCAGGATAAACCTCGCTGCGCTCGGGCGGGAATCCATGGTGAATTGAGCAAAATCAATCACTTAGAAGATTACTCTTCATCGACGATGGATTCCCGCCTTCGCGGGAATGACGGAATTTTGAGTTGTGCCGAAGTCTTCTCAAGTCGGCATTCCCGCCATCCGATAAGCTCAGGACGGAATCGAGGTTGAGTTGAGCAAAATCAGTCGCTTGGAACGTGACGCTTCATGAATCATGGATTGCCGCTCTCACGGGAATAACGGAAAAAGCGCTGTTGCTGAGGTCTTAACCTGGGTGCCCTGTAGTTTCCCGTAGCAAATAAAAAACCCGCTATCGCTGCCGATAACGGGTTTTGCTGTGCGCCGCGCCGCTGCGGCGCGATCGAGCACTACGCCTTAGGCTTGAACTCTTTGGGGCATTCCGTCGCTTTGACGTCTTTCATCACCCAATCGATGATTTTGCCGAGTTCGGCGTTTTTCGCGCCCTCTTTGAGCTGCGGATGCGCGGGCATGGGGATCGCGCCCCACACGCCTGCGCCGCCTTCAACAACGTGCTTCATGAGCGCGGCCTTGTTGGCGGCTAACTTCTTGGCATCCTTCGACGCGTAGCAAGCGGACACTTGGCCGTAGGCGGGGCCAATCACTTTCTTTTCAAGCTGGTGGCAAGCGGTGCAGCCGTTGCTAGCGGCCAGCGCAGCATCAGCAAACGCAACCGGGCTGGAAACCGCCATCAGCGCGGCGGAAATCAGGATCGAGGCAGGAATAAGCTTCATGGGTACTTCAGGTTAGATGCGAACATTTACGCGTCGCGAGTGTATCGAACTTTATCGCGGCAGCGAATACGAGATAGCCCTACACAACGCGCGCGGGGTGATCGGGTTGACGCAGGCGCAACGGCAACCGACGTTGCACAGCCGCCCACATCCGACTTGGCTGCTCCGAGGTTCGGGTGAACCTCGGTCTCAGCGATCTGCGCCGCCGTGTAGCGGCGGCGCTGTGCTGGGTTGACTCGTGCTACTGGCGTTGGTGGTACTAGCGTGAGTGGTACTACTGCGCCCGCTGGCGTCGCATCACAGCGACCGCCGTGAACACCATGAGCAGCGCCAGCACGAGCTTCATCCAGTCGCTGAGCGTCGGGATCACCGGCGGATCAACGAAGCCCGCGTCGAGCTGCGGGTTGTTGTCCCCCGCCGCGACCGTCACCAGCTGCGTCGCAGCCGAGCTCACGCCCGCTGGCAACTGGCTGTTGTTAGTGTCAGGCCCCGTGCCGGTAGTGATCGAGGGGCTGCCGCTCACAGTGCTCACGAAGCTCGCCGCCACAAACTCCACGCGGTATTGGCCCGGCGTCAGGTAGTCGAACTGATAGAAGCCGGGCGTGCCTGTCGTTGGGTTGTTTCGCGTCACTTGACGGGCAATCTCTTGCCCGGCTGGGTTTCTGAGCACCACGATCACGTCGTTGATGCCGCGCTCGCCCGGGTCAGCCACGCCGTTTCTGTTGGTGTCGAACCAGACCAAGTTACCCAGCCTTGCGGGCAGGAAGACACCAAAGTCAACGCTCAGTACATCAAAGGCGTCTCCGTTGGGGCCGTTAGCGCCTGCGTTCACCGCGCCGGTGTCAACCTCGGTGCTCACCAAGTTGCTCGGGCCGAGGGTGACCACGCCTGAGCGAATCGTCGTTGGGCTTGTTTGCGTGCCGTGGTCCTTGTTGTTGCTGTCGGCGGCGCTGCTGGTGAGGCCCGACTCGTACGGACCGGTGGCGGCTGCGTTGATACCGGTGCTGCTCACGTAGTTGACACCGCCCACCGCAGGTGGCGCGATCTGCACGATGTAGTTGCCCGCGGGTAGGTTGTCGAAACGGTAGTAGCCGTTGCTGTCGGTGGTGAGCGGCGCGACACCGGGAACAGCCACGCCGCTGCTGTCGAGCAGCGTCACGGTGACGCCGGAGAGCCCCAGCTCGCTGTTGTTCAAGAGGCCGTCGTTATTGACGTCTACCCAAACTCGGTTACCGAGGCTGTAGCTCGGCGCGAAGCCAAAGTCGACGTTGGGCTGCGCGGTGGTGCCGGTGGCGTTCGTCGCTACGCTATTTGCCCCCGAGGCGCTGCCCGCGCCGAGCGTGAAGTTCGCGCTCGGGGTCACGCCGGCGCTCGCCGCGCCAGTGCCCACGCCACTGTCGTCGCTGTTGACGCCGAGCGGTGTGGTTTCGCTCGCGGCGGCGGCAGCGGAGCTCAGTAGGTTAGCGAGCGCGGTGTTAACGCTGCTGGTGGCTTGTGGGATGCGGACTTGGTAGTCTGCGCCCGGTACCAGTGGCTTGCCGTTGGGCACGCCAGCACTTGCCTTGATCAAACAAGTAGGCGCCAATCGGGGTGCTGCCCGAGACGTTGTTGGTGGTGGTGACGGCCACGAGCGTGTTGCCTTTGTAGAGCTCAACCCGCACGCCTCCGATGCCCGCCTCGCCCGAGTCTCGCAGGCCATTGTTGACGTTGGCCGCCGTGGTGCCGCCGCTGCCGTTGTTGCCGTCGTCGCGCCACACCAGATCGCCGACCGAGAGCTTGTAGAAGCCAAAGTCGATGGTCATGTTGTTATTGGCGTCGATGGAGGTGGTGGCACCCACGCCGTCGTTGTCGCCCGTGCCCGATTCGCCCGTGGGCTGGAGACCGACGCCCAAGGTAACCACGGCACTGCTGATGCCCGCAACCGTCGGGTCGGCGGCGTCAATACCCTTGTCAGTTGCGTCGGTGGCGGTTTGACCCACCGCGCCCGCGCCCGTTGAGTTGTTGTAGCCCGCGAGTGGCTTTTGTGCGGCGGCGAGACCGGTGGGGCTGCCTGCGGCCGTGACCTGCGCGGCGGTGAGGCCCGTCCAGTTTTCTTTGGCCACACGCACGGTGTAGCTGCCGGGGGCCAGGTTCTCGAAGAGGTACTCGCCCGTAGCGCTCGTGGCTTGGGTGCCCACCACCGCGCCGTTGTTGTCCAAGAGCTCGACGATGACGTTGGGCACCATGGCCTCACCAGCGTCGATCACGCCGTTGTTGTTGGTGTCAAACCAGATTCGGTTACCCAGCGCAAAGCCGGGGACGAAACCAAAGTCAACGCGCGGCTGGTCGGTGGTGCCGGTGCTGTTGGTGACGGTGATGCCAGTCCCAGTGTTGGCGGCCAAGGCAATCGTCGTCGTGGTGATGTTGCCGCCGCTGGCCTGTGCAGTGCTAGGACCATTGTCTTGGCTGTCGGCGTTAGCGCGACCGCCCGCTGTGTCGGCCGAGCTCGTGGAGCCCACCAGCGACGCGTTCACGCCGCCGGTGACGGCTTGTGGAATCCGTACGGTGTAGTTGCCCGGCAGGATCGGTTGGCCGTTGGCCACGCCTGCGCTGCCGTCCGCTGGCGCGCTCGTGCCTTGGTTAAAGCTGTAGTTGCCGCTGCTGTCGGTGCGAGTTTGCGCAATGACAACATTATTGCCGTCTAGGAGCTGCACGGTGACGCCCGCGAGTCCGGGTTCGGTGCCGTTTCGGATGCCGTCGTTAAAGACGCCACCGCCCGCGCCCGAGTCGCTCCAGACCAAATTACCCACGCTGAGGCGATAGAAACCAAAGTCGATAGTCAGGTTGTCGTTGGCGTTACCCGCGCCACTCGTGGGTGGGGTTCCAGTGTTGGCACCCGTCTCGGCGGTGTCACCCGTGCCAACGGTGGCCGCACCCAGCACGATGTCAGCACTGCTCACGCCGCTCGTGACGTAGGCTGCT
>JAAFHR010000198.1 GCA_013298455.1 Betaproteobacteria bacterium
ACCGGGCTTGGGCTACTACACAGCGGGCTCAGCGAAGCTTGGCAAAGCGGGCGATTTCGTAACCGCCCCCGAGCTGACGCCGCTCTTTGGTCGAACGTTGGCCAGCGCATTTTCAGCGCTTGATTCAACGCAGGTGCTGGAACTCGGCGCGGGTTCTGGCGCGTTGGCAGAGAGCTTTTTGTCGCAATGCCCAGCGGCTCACTACCGCATTCTCGATGTGAGCGCCGAGCTTCGGGCGCGACAAATGGCGCGGCTCGACGGCCTAAACGTAAGTTGGATTGACACGCTGCCCGAGCGGATCGAAGGACTCGTGTTGGCCAACGAAGTGCTCGATGCGATTCCGTGTGAGCTCGTTCGATTTAGCGATGGGCAATATGAACGCGGTTGGGTTGAGCGTGCGGACAACGGGTTTGCGATGCGCTGGATGCGGCTACCCAACGGGCCGTTGTTCGCACTGGCGGCGATGCGCATTCCGCCGATTGACGGCTACGTGACAGAGATCAACATCGAAGCCGAGGCCTTGGTAGCAACGCTTGCGGCGCGGCTCGATGGTGACGCGGGCGGCGCACTCTGCTTCATCGATTACGGTTTCTCGCGACGCGAATATTTCATGCCGTCTCGCAGCGCGGGAACGCTCGCCTGCCACTACCGACACCGCGTGCATTTCGATCCACTGGTGCTCGTGGGTTTGCAAGACATCACGGCGCACATAGATTTCACCGCCATGGCCGAGGCTGCCGTTGAACAAGGCTCAGCGGTGAGCTGCTTCGCCACGCAAGCCCGCTTTTTGTTGCAGACGGGGCTTCTCAATCAGCTCGAAGCCGCAACGGGCAACGCCGACGACAAGCAGCGCATCGCAACCACGGCTGCCGTGCAAAAACTCGTCTCGCCCGCTGAAATGGGCGAGCTATTCAAAGTGCTCGTCGTCACCAAAGGGCGCGCTGGCGAGGCATTAGCGGGGTTTGCTGCGTTTGATGAGAGCTTTCGGTTGTGACGGTCGCATGGTCGTCACGCGATCATTCCTTCAAGTTGGCTATTTCAATTAAAGCCTTTATTTTATTGGGCTTGAAGCAGTATTTATCTACTTTCGAATATTTTATTATTGGCCTTCAAGGCCAGATTACTCGTGGTCTATAAGCGATGAGCCTATTGTCCGTCTGGTGGCTAACGAACCGGTCATTCCCGCGAAGCATGTCCTGAGCTTGTCGAAGGGGCGGGAATCCAGACCGTGGTCGCAAACGTCACGCGAACACGCCGCAACAAATGGCGACCTAACGGTCATGGCAGGCGACGCCGCCCCGGACGATGAAACTTACAGGATGGTAGCGGTCGATTCGCTGTGACGCATCGCTTTTCGCTTTTGACGCAGATTACGCTGATTACGCGGATTGCCGCAGATTATTCAGAGCAATGCCGGCATTGAGCGAAAAAATAATCTGCGTTCATCTGCGCAATCTGCGTCAAAAAATCGGGTCGATCTTGCGTTGTTTCACGTTAAGTCTGGGCTCCCGCCCCTTCGACAAGCTCAGGACATGCTTCGCGGGAACGACGAGAATCCGCACTACAACGACGCCGTCACTGATCCAGCGCCACTCGAATCTTCGCCAGCCACGCGCCGCCGGTTTCAGCCACCTGCGTCGGCGGCGCGTCGAGCATGGTCTGCACCAGTGCTGACCCGATCACCACGGCGTCAGCCACGGCACCCACGGCGCGCGCTGTGGCTGCGTCACGAATGCCAAAACCCACACCCACGGGCACTGGCACGATGGCCTTGATCGCTGCAACTTTGCTCGCGACATCGGCCACATCCAAGTTTCCTGCGCCGGTTACGCCCCGAAGCGAGACGTAATACACGTAACCCCGCGCTAGACGTCCGACCGCTTGCACGCGTTCGGTGGAGCTGGTCGGTGCGAGCAGGAAAATCGGCGCGAGATCGCGCGCAATGAGCATCGCAGAGAAATCATCGGCCTCTTCGGGCGGGTAGTCGACGACGAGCACGCCGTCGACGCCTGCGTCGGCAGCGGCCGTAACGAAGGCTTGACGACCCATCGCTTCAATCGGGTTGGCATAGCCCATCAGCACGATGGGCGTGATGGCGTTGTCTTTGCGAAATTCGGCGACGAGTGCGAGCACTTTTTTGAGTGACATGCCCTTGGCTAAAGCCCGCTCCGACGAGCGCTGAATCACTGGTCCATCGGCCATCGGATCGGAAAACGGCACGCCCAGTTCGATGACATCCGCGCCCGCTTTGGCGAGCGCATGCATCGTTGGCAACGTGGATTCAAGCGTTGGGTCGCCCGCGGTGATGAACGGAATGAGCGCCGTTTTGTTGTTGGATTTAAGGGCAGAGAAGGTGGTGTTGATTCGATTCATCATGTTGCGCCTCAACCCTTGACGAGCTTAATGATCTGCTCTGCGTTGGGCGACGCCGCCGCATGCCGCCCCAGCTCACACTCAGGATGGCAGTAAAACGACAAGCCCGATTTCATCGATACGGTATGCATGTCTTTGTCGCCACGCCCGGAGAGATTGACGAGCAGCACTTTGTCTTTGCTCATCGTTGGCGCGAGCTTCGTCGCGTAGGAGATCGCATGCGCAGATTCCAGCGCTGGGATGATGCCCTCAATTCGGCAGCAATCGTGAAACGTTTTTAGCGCTTCGTCATCGGTGATGCCGACGTATTCGGCGCGGCCGATGTCTTTGAGATACGCGTGCTCGGGCCCGACGCCGGGGTAATCAAGCCCGGCGCTTACCGAGTGTGTTTCGATGATTTGACCGTTTTCGTCTTGCAGCAGATACGTGCGATTGCCGTGCAACACACCCGGCACGCCTTTGGTCAACGAGGCGCTGTGTTTGCCAGTTTCTAGCCCTTCGCCGGCAGCTTCAACACCAATCAGGCGAGTGTTTTCATACGGAATGTAGGGATAAAAAATCCCCATCGCGTTGGAGCCGCCGCCCACGCATGCGATCACAGCATCGGGCTGACGACCCGCCTGCTCGGGCATTTGCGCGATGCACTCCTGACCGATGATGGCTTGAAAATCGCGCACCAACATCGGGTACGGATGTGGCCCGGCTACGGTGCCGATGATGTAGAACGTGTTGTCGACGTTGGTCACCCAATCGCGGAGTGCTTCGTTCAATGCGTCTTTGAGCGTTTTGGAACCGCTCTCGACGGGCACGACGGTCGCGCCCAGGAGTTTCATTCGATACACGTTTTGCGCTTGCCGTTTCACGTCTTCGGAGCCCATGTAAACGACGCATTCCAAACCGTAGCGAGCCGCAATGGTGGCCGTTGCTACGCCGTGTTGCCCTGCGCCCGTTTCAGCGATCACACGCGGTTTGCCAAGGCGTTTGGCGAGCAGCGCTTGGCCGATGCAATTGTTGATTTTGTGAGCGCCGGTGTGATTTAAGTCTTCGCGTTTGAAGTAAATCTGTGCGCCGCCGAGCAGGTCGCTCCAGCGTTTGGCGTGATAGACCGGGCTCGGCCGGCCAACGAAATGCTTGAGTTCGTTTTCAAACTCACGGCGGAATTCTGGATCGTGTTGGTATTTCGCGTACTGCGCTTTCAAATCATCGAGCGCTTGAATGAGGGTTTCAGCGACAAACGTGCCGCCATACTGACCAAAATGGCCACGGGCATCAGGGAGATCGTAGGGTTTCATGGGAGCTTCCGAAATGGGTGTTTTGTCGCGTTCGCTTTTTCTTGACGCAGATTTACGCGGATTTCACACGGATGAACGCAGATTTTTTGGTGCCCGAGCGAAGAAGCACGATCAGAGACCCACAGAAAATCAGCGGCAATCTGCGCAGTAATCAGCGCTAATCTGCGTCAAAAACTACAACGAATCCGCGGCACGAACCGCGCGACAAAACTGGTGGATGAGGTCGGTGGACTTTTCGCCGCGTGAGATTTCAACGCCGCTGCTGACATCCACCGCAAAGGGCTTCACTGCGCGGATCGCGTCGCCCACATTTGCAGCAGTCAAGCCACCAGACAAAACGAGCCGAGGCGCGGCTGCGCTTGCTTCGTTTTTGGTGTTGATGAGCTGCCAATTGAATGTCTTTCCACTGCCGCCATGGCCCGCGCTCGGGGTGTCGAGCAGCAGTGCGTTGGCGGATGAATAACGCTTTGCCGATTGTAGTAAATCGAAGCCCGCGTCGACGGCAAACGCTTTCATAAACGGTCGTCCAAACGATTTGCAAAACGAATCGGACTCGTGCTCAACGCTGCCGTGAAATTGCAATAAATCGATTCGTGCTGCTCCGATTGCGGCGCTGACCTCGGCGGCCGTCGGATTGACGAACAACGCCACCGTTGAAACCATCGCCGGGACGCGAGCGGTGAGCGCCGCCAACGCCGCCAAATCAATCGCGCGAACGGATGGCGGATAGAGCACAAAGCCAATGGCGTCCGCGCCCGCAGCGACCGCCGCGTCAACGTGTTCAGCCGTTTTCAGGCCGCAGATTTTGATGCGCGTTCGGGCGAAATTCACAGACACGGATCGACAAATTGCTCGGGGATTTGGAACCGAGCATCGTACTCCATTCCCGCAAGGTAGAGCCCGTCGGGCGAGAAGGTGGGCGCTGCTTGCGTCCGATCACGAAGCGCTAAAAGCGTTTCCAACCAATCGAGCGGTTGCTTATTGGCGCCAACGTAGACCAGCGCACCGACGATGTTTCGAATCATATGGTGCAGAAACGCGTTTGCATGAAAATCGAAACGTAGGAGACCGTTTTGCTCTCGAACGGTCGCGCTGTAAATTGACTTGATCGGCGATTTTGCTTGGCATTCCGAGGCGCGAAAGCTCGTGAAATCGTGCTCGCCGACGAGTGCGCTGATTGCAGCGTTGATCCGATGGATGTCGAGCGGCCAATGCGTCCAGCCCACGCGCTTGCTGTGCAACCCTGGGCGCTGCGCCCTCGAGGACAACAGATAAACGTAGCGCCGTGAAACAGCTGCGAATCGTGCGTGGAAGTCTTCGCTGACCGGAGTCGCCCAGCGGATCGATACGTCACGCGGCAAAAACTGATTGCCGCCACGCACCCAAGCGGTTGCGTCGCGATCAACGCGGGTATCGAAATGCACGATTTGCAGTGAGGCGTGAACGCCCGTATCGGTGCGCCCCGCAGCGATCACGCTCACGGGCTCGGTTGCGATGTTGGAAAGTGCGGTTTCCAGCTCTTCTTGCACCGACGGCTGGTCGCTCTGTCGCTGCCAGCCGCAGTACTCGCTGCCGAGATATTCCAGTCCCAGCGCCCAGCGTTGGGACTGAGCCATAGTTTTTATCCGCCGAGCTTGGCGAGCAGCGCTTTAGCTTCTTTCTGCTGCGCCTCGTCACCATCATGAATGACTTCACGCAGAATTTCGCGAGCACCCTCACGATCGCCCATCTCCTCGTAGGCACGAGCCAAATCGAGCTTGGTTGAGGCGTCGTGCCACTGGCCATCAAGAATCGATGGCGTTGGATCCATCGTGCCCTGACGTCCGGCGTCGAAACTCAAATCCAGCATCTCGGGGCGCATTGCTGGACCCACGGTGCCGAGATTGGTCGGTGTCGCCGTCGAGAAATCAGTGAAATCCATGCTCGATTCGGGCAACTGACCCGACGACGTTGCCTTTTTGAGCGAGGCTTCTAGGTCGGCCAAATCGTCTTCCAACGACTTGCGTTTGCCGCCCGCCGGTGTCACTGTGCTCGGTCCGAGCGCGGCTGGGGCGGGCGCGGCACGCGCCGCAGCCGTAGGTGTATTGATCGGCATCTGCAGTAGCGCCGACATCGACGTCGACGCTGTGGGGCCTGAGGGCGCGCTTGGCGCGGACGGCGCCGCTACGGTCATTCCATCCAAGACGAAGTCGAGCGATTGGTTAGCCGGGGCCGGTGCGGCTGCCGGTTTCGCAAATACAGGCTCAATGGATCGTTCAGCTTCACGGAAGGCAGCTGCGGCGGCCGCTGGTGCCGGTGCAGACATGGCCGGCGCCGCTGCAGCCACGGCCGCCATCGCGCCTCCGGCCGCCGCTGCAGTCGCCATGGAGCCGGCACCCGAAGCCAACGCATGCTCAGGGAAGTTCGCGGCGGCAATGTCGGCGAGACGCGATTTGTACTCGCTGCCGCGCTGCATGCCGTCGATTTGTTTGACGAGCTGATCGAACGCGTCACGCTTGCCCTGCGTCGCCGCGACTTCGGCGAGCTTTGTGGCGACGTCGGCGCGTTGCGGATCACGATTGAGGGCTTCGCGCAAGATTTCTTCGGCCTGTGCTTCACGTCCGTAGGCGATGTAGACCTCGGCTTCGGCGACCGGATCAACCTCGGCGGCGTCAATCGTGCCCATGCCGGAGCGGCTAAATTGGCTCGCAATAGGCGCGTCGTTCGTTTTGATCACGCCCAACCCCGAGGTGCCAAACACCGTGTCTGGGTTCATCGTGTTGACAGTGGGTTCGCTCAGTTTCGAATCTGCCGCGATGCTCGTTTGGCTTTTGCGTCGACGCGACCAAACCAGTGCG
>JAAFHR010000199.1 GCA_013298455.1 Betaproteobacteria bacterium
AGCAACCAGCGCTTGCTGATCCCGAGCGTGCTTCAGGCCAGTGAGAAAGAAATGGCAACGGTTGATGCGCATCGCGACAATTTACTTGCGCTGGGCTTTGATGTGAGCACCACGGGTCCGCGCACGTTGGCACTGAGAAGCGTTCCGTCGCTCTTAGCCGACGCCGCGCCCGAAGCGTTGCTCCGTAGCGTGTTGGCCGAGCTTGACGAACTTGGAGTGAGCGCGACCATTGAAGCGCAGCGCGATGAGTTGCTCTCTACGATGGCCTGTCACGCTGCCGTTCGGGCCAATCGCTCACTGACAATGACCGAAATGAACGCACTGCTTCGCGACATGGAAGCCACCGAGCGCTCAGGCCAATGCAATCACGGCCGCCCCACGTGGTATCAGCTGACACTCAAGGAACTCGATGCGCTCTTTATGCGCGGTCGGTAGGACGAGCGATGAACTTACCCATCGTGCTCTTGATCGGCCCCACCGCTTCGGGAAAAAGTGATGCGGCGATGGCGCTCGCCGAGCGCTTCAATGCAGACATTGTGAGCGTGGATTCGGCGCTTGTTTACCGAGACATGAATGTTGGCACGGCCAAGCCCAGCCAAGTCGAGCGCGCTCGAATCCCTCATCATTTGATTGATCTTGTCGACCCAACCGAGCGCTATTCGGTGGCGCAGTTTATTGCGGATTGCTTAGCGGCGATTCACACTATTCAGATGCGCGGCAAATTGCCGCTCTTGGTGGGCGGCACCATGATGTACGCCGACGCACTGCTTCGCGGCATGAGCGATGTTCCGCCCACGGATGCTGCGGTTCGCCAACAGATTCGCGAACGCAGCGATCGTTTGGGAATCGCCGCGCTACACGCCGAACTCTCGCACGTCGATCCCGCCACAGCGGCGCGGCTCGCAGTCAACGACACGCAACGCATTGAGCGCGCCCTTGAAGTGTGGACCATGACCGGGCAAACGCTGTCGTCGTTACAGGGCCATCGAAAACCTGCACTTGCCGCGCTGCCGCACACAGTGATTCGTTGGATGCCCCAAGATCGCGCTTGGCTTCATGCGAGGTGTGAAGCGCGCTTGACTCACATGTTTGCGCACGGGCTCATTGAGGAAGTGAAATCGTTGCAAGTGAAATACGATCTACAGCCGTCTTTGAGTTCAATGCGCTGCGTGGGGTATCGGCAGGTGCTTGATGCGCTCGAAGGCCGAGCGCCCGTCGGCGAGATGCAATCGCGGGCGTTGTTCGCAACGCGGCAGCTCGCCAAGCGGCAGACAACTTGGCTTCGGAGTATGACGGGAGACGTCGTGGCTTGCGATCAGGCACAGGCCGTGCGCGATGCAAGCGTATTGATCGAGCGAGCGATTGCTGCGTCAGCGGCGAACACGAAAGATCGCTCCAATGCGTCGAACCGGTCTTTGGGTATTGAGTTGGGGAGCGTGGCGTGAGCGGCAGTGAGTCGATCCTCTTTTCCCCACGACGCTGGCTGCCCACGCTGTTTCGCCGCGCGTTCGATTCGTGGGTTCACGTCAAAGTGTTTCCGCAGCCGTTGTCGGTTGATGCCAATGTGACGACTTGTTACGTGCTCGCGCGGCCGTCGATGACCGATCGCGCGATGCTCGATTCATTGACCCGCCGCAACGCAATCCCGCGCTCTCACAGCGCGCCGCGCGGCTTGGAGAGCACGGAGCGAAACGCCCACTTTAGTCTGCGCGAAACGCGGATGAGCACCACGCCACCGCACCTGCAGCGCCTTTTGAGCGCTGTGGAGAGCGGGCAAGTCGACGACGTACAGCTCGTGCCAGTGAGTATTTTTTGGGGGCGCACGCCGGAGCGAGAAGCCATTGATGGCACCCGTATGCGTTGGCTCAGAGTGTGGGCGGCCGAGGGCTGGGGTGGGCGATCAAGGCTTAGAAAGTTTTTGGCGATTGTCTTTTTTCGCCGCGATGTGGTGGCGAAATTTGACGAGCCGATTTCGTTAAAACTCTCGCTCGCTCAGGGCGCTGCCGAATCACTCTCACCCGAACTGTTGCAACGCCGAATTGCGCGGGTGCTTCGCACCCGCTTTCGCACCGAGCGTGAAGCAGCCATTGGGCCCGATCTATCGCATCGTCGCATCCTGACAGACGCGATTTTGCAAGAGCCACGGGTAAAAACAGCGATTGCAGAAGAAGTCGTTGCGCGAAAAACAAGCGAAGAAAAAGTGGTGCTGCGCGCTGAAAAAATGGCGCACGAAATCGCCGCCGATTACTCGTATCCGATCATTCGAGTCTTCGCGCGTGCGCTGCAAGCGCTGTGGAATCGTATTTACGATGGCGTGGATGTGCGGGGCACAGATCGACTACATGCGTTGGCGAAGGATCACACGATTGTCTACGTGCCATGCCACCGCAGCCACATTGATTATTTGCTGCTCTCCTATGTGGTGCGGGAGGCAGGGCTCACCATTCCGCACATTGCTGCGGGTGCCAATCTGAATTTGCCCATCGTTGGCTCGATTTTGCGGGGTGGCGGCGCGTTTTTCCTGCGCCGCTCATTTAAGGACGACAATCTTTATGGCGAGGTGTTTAGCGCCTATGTTCACGAAGTGCTCAAACGCGGATTTCCGGTGGAGTATTTTGTGGAGGGCGGCCGCTCGCGCACGGGGCGAATGTTGCAGCCCAAGGCGGGGTTGATTTCGATGACGGTGCAAAGCTATCTTCGTGAGCACAATCGTCCGCTCGCCTTTGTGCCGGTCTATGTTGGCTACGAAAAACTCATGGAGGGCGGCAGCTACACTCAAGAGCTCGCCGGCAGCGCCAAACGCAAAGAGTCGATTTGGGGGCTGCTCACCGCGCTCAAAGACATGCGAAACGAGAGATATGGCCGCGTCGGCGTGACGTTTGCGCGCCCGATTTTGCTCGGTGAAATGCTTGAGGGCGAGGGCGTGGATGGCTTCCAGCGTTGGCTAGATGACAAAGGCTTGCGCCGACGCACTTTGACCGAGCTCTCCCGCCAAATTGCCGAGCGGATTAACGGCGCGGCACACATGAATCCGGTGGCGCTCGTTGCGTCGGTGCTGCTTGCCACACCGAAGCACGCGGCGGATGTAACGCAACTCGCGAGCAGCATTGATCGACTGCGGCAGCTCATTTTGCGCACGCAGATTGCGCCAGAAATCGCCATGACGCAACTCTCGGGCGCGGAGGCTATTGAGTACGCCACCAAGATGGGTTACGTTGAGCGGCGCTCGCATGTGCTGGGCGATGTGGCGCTGGCGAGCGAAACTGCTGCGGTGTCGCTGACTTACTTTCGGAACAACGTCTTGCACTGTGTGGCGCTGCCAGGGCTCGTTGCCTGTTTGATCGTGCAACACGGCTCGTTGGGGCGAGCCAAGCTCGCACGTCTGGCGCGTGAGTTCTACGTGTTGATGGAATCGGAGCTCTATTTGCCGGAGTGGACGGCGGATTCGTTTGCGCCGTTTGATGCGACCTTAGCGGCGATGGTGGATGACGGCTGGGTGATGGCCGAGCGCGATGCCAGCGTGATTTCGATGCCCGCATCGGGCTCAGACGCTGCGCTACAGCTTGAAACACTGGCCTCCACGATTAGACCCACCTTGACGCGGCATGCACTGATGCTCGCGCTCGTCGTGCGCGACGGCGCGGGCAGCAAGAGCCGCGACGCCGTTGAGCAGCTGTGCCAACAAGCCGCGCAACACCTCGCGATGACGCACGTTTTCAACGCGCCTGAGTTCTCAGACAAGACACAGTTTCGGTCCGCGTTTGACGCCCTGCTACGAGCCGATTTGGTGAAACTCGACTCGGCAAGCTTTGTTCATTTTGATGAATCGACTGCGGCTTGGGCCAATGATGCGGTGTTTCTATTGCCGCCCGACACCCGAGCTGCGGTGCTGCGTGCGGCCCAACGTCACGTTGCAAGCGACTCATAAGCGACTCGCGCGACAGACTGACTGCGTCATCCGACTTAAAATCCAAAGCTCTGTCTGATTCTCTGCCCGGCAACGGGCGCGCTCCCCATGGCTGGTCGCACGCTTTACGATAAATTGTTTGATGCTCACGTGGTTCGAAGTGAGAGCGATGGCTCGTCGCTCCTCTACATCGATCGCCATTTGGTGCACGAGGTCACGAGCCCGCAGGCGTTTGAAGGGCTCAAGCTCGCCGGGCGTCAACCGTGGCGCAAAAGCTCGATGGTCGCGATGCCCGATCACAACACACCGACCGCACCCGGTTTCACGGTCATCACGGATCCCGTGTCTCGCACACAGGTCGAAACGCTCGATAGCAACGCCGCTGAGCACGGGCTGACCTACTTTCGAATTGGCGACATGCGGCGTGGAATTGTTCACGTGGTCGGCCCAGAGCAAGGCGCAACACTCCCCGGCATGACGGTGGTGTGTGGCGATTCGCACACCTCAACCCACGGTGCATTCGCCGCACTTGCGTTCGGCATTGGTACGTCCGAAGTTGAGCATGTGATGGCCACGCAGTGCTTGCCACAAAAGAAATCCAAATCGATGCTCGTGCGCTGCGATGGACGATTACCAAGCGGCGTCACGGCCAAGGATTTAGTGCTCGCCATCATTGGAAAAATCGGCACGGCGGGCGGCACAGGTTACGCCATTGAATTCGGCGGTGAGGCCGTTCGCTCGCTCTCCATGGAAGGCCGCATGAGTATGTGCAACATGGCCATTGAGGCGGGTGCGCGCGCTGGCATGGTCGCCTACGACACAGTAACTGAATCCTACATTCAAGGGCGTCCGTTCGCGCCGCGCGCCGAACAGTGGGAGGCCGCGACGAAGTATTGGCGCAGCTTAGTGAGCGACACCGATGCGGCGTTTGATCACACCGTCGTTCTCGATGCGAGTGCGCTGATTCCGCAGGTGACCTGGGGCACGTCCCCCGAGATGGTGGTGGCAGTCGATGGCCGCGTGCCCGATCCAGATCGCGAAAAGGATGCCACAAAGCGCGAAGGCATCGCACGAGCGCTCGCTTACATGGGACTCACACCCAACACGCCGATGAACGAAATCAAGATTGACAAAGTCTTTATTGGCTCGTGCACCAATTCTCGAATCGAGGATTTGCGCGCGGCAGCGGAAGTGGTGAAGGGTCGTCGGCGCGCAGATAACGTGAAGCTCGCGATGGTCGTGCCGGGTTCGGGGCTTGTTAAAGCGCAAGCTGAACGCGAAGGGCTCGACAAGATTTTCACCGCTGCCGGTTTCGAGTGGCGCGAACCGGGTTGCTCCATGTGTTTGGCGATGAATGATGATCGACTGGAGCCGGGCGAGCGCTGCGCGTCTACGTCCAATCGAAATTTTGAGGGGCGTCAAGGCGCGGGCGGACGTACCCACTTGGTGAGCCCCGCGATGGCCGCCGCTGCGGGGATTGCAGGGCATTTTGTCGATGTTCGAAGACTCGCTTAATCGGCAGAGTTACGCCTTCGTTCACAACGTTTGACTCAGGAGAAAGCTATGAAAAAACTCACTCTTATCATCGTATCCGTCGCGGCACTGGTGATCGGTGTATCGGGTTGCAACACGCTTGCCGGCGTGGGCAAAGATGTACAAAAAGCGGGCGAAAAGATCGAAGACGCCGCAAAGAAAAAGTAGTCAATGGAAAAGTTTATTGTTCACACGGGGCTCGTTGCACCGCTTGATCGCGCCAACGTCGACACCGACGCGATCATCCCGAAGCAATTTCTCAAATCGATCAAACGGACTGGTTACGGGCCGAATTGCTTTGATGAGTGGCGCTACCTTGATGTGGGGCAACCGGGCGTTGACAACTCAAAGCGTCCGCTCAATTCGCAGTTCATCTTGAATGAGTCGCGCTATGCGGGCGCGTCGATCTTGCTGGCGCGTCAGAATTTCGGTTGTGGGTCCTCGCGCGAACACGCACCTTGGGCACTGCAGCAAAACGGCTATAAAGCGATCATCGCACCGAGCTACGGCGACATCTTCTACAACAACTCACTCAACAATGGGTTGCTGGTCATTCGCTTGCCCGAGGCGCAGGTCGATCAGCTCTTTCATGAGTGCGCTGCATTCCCTGGCTTCAAGCTGGTGATCGATTTGGAGGCGCAACAAGTTCGCGCGGTCGACGCTCGCTTCGCCTTTGCGTTCGACATCGCCGCTGGAAAACGTGAACGAATGCTCAACGGTTGGGACGACATCGGCCTGACCTTAAAGCACAGCGCAGAAATCGCCGCGTTCGAGTCAAAACACCTCGCACAACAGCCTTGGCTAGCCTGATTCGTTCTTCGTCATTCGTCTCTCGTCCTTGATTTAGCAAATGAACATCCTCATCCTCCCCGGCGACGGTATCGGCCCTGAAATCGTCTCGCAAGCCGTTCGTGTACTCGAAAAATTCAAAAGCGAAGGCCTGCCCATCACGCTCAGCCACGGTCATTTGGGTGGCGCTGCTTACGATGCGCACGGACATCCGTATCCCGAAGCCACGCAAAAGCTAGCGCGCGCTGCCGACGCGATTTTGCT
>JAAFHR010000002.1 GCA_013298455.1 Betaproteobacteria bacterium
GCCTTCACGCCCCGTACAACGGCCTCGCACCGTACTTGAAAGACTTGATGGGCGGAACCATCGACTTCGCTGTCGTTCCACTGGTCGGTCCCGTGCTCGGCGCAATGCAAAATGGCCAAATCAAAGCCCTCGCAGTCGCCGCAACTGCACCGGTTGCCAACGCACCCAAGCTCCCACTCGCCCGTGCCACCAAAGGCTTCGAAGAGTACGTCTTCAGCATCTGGATCGGCGTACAAGTGGGCAACAAAACCCCCGATGCGCAAACCAAAGCAATTCACGACGCGGTTTACAAAGCGCTCACCAATCCTGAGACGCGCAAAACCATCGAAACCGCAGGCTCCGTCATCGCAGAGCCGATGACCCTCGCCCAACTCGACGCGTTCTACAAAAAGGAAATCGCAGCGGGCGCGGCGATGGCCAAATCGATCAATTTGCAGGCGCAGTAGACACGACGCATGTGGAGCGAGCGGGCCGGTTGTTACCGCATCGACTCGCTTCCATTTCTCTTGAATCGTCTGCTGCAGCTTTACCTGCTCAGACGCGATTGAAGCAAAGTCTTAGCAGAGCTGCACTTACTGATCACAAGCGGGTCGAAACTGCAGACAAATCGCGTCGAAGAGCGTCTACCAACCCTAAGCTACTTTGGGACGCAACGAAATCAACGCGACGCCCCCCAGCACCAACGCCGCGCCCGTTAGCTGCAGCAGCGAAATGTGTTCATCCAAAATGATCGCACCCAAGAAAATCGTGAGCACCGGACCGACGCTGCCGATCATCGATGCGTCGTTTGCACCGATGCGCTTTAAGCCCTCGGCCATCATCCACACCGGTGCGGCCGTTGCAAACACCGCAAGGCCGACGCAATAGGCATAGACCTTCATCGGCAAATCGAGCGCGGATAGGGGTCGCATCAGCACAAACTGAACGAGTACAAACACGGTCGCCACGAGCATCATGTACGAGGTAAATCGCATCGACCCGATTCGCTTCGTTACGTCTGCGCCCAAGAGCAAATACACCGCATAACTGATCGCGCTGCCAAACACCAAGAGCGAGCCGAGCATCAGCTCTTTCACATCATCCGTCACTCGCAAGTCGTGCCAATAAGCGAGCGCCAACCCAGCGTAGGAAACAACGAGCGCAAGCGCCACCCGGCGAGTGATCGGCTTGGCAAAAAACAGCGCCGATAGCAGAACGACAATCGTGGGATTGGTGAACAAAATCAAGCGCTCCAAGCCCGCGCTGATGTACTGCAAGCCCCAAAAATCAAGGAAGCTCGCGAGGTAATAGCCGCAAAATCCCAAGAGCAAGACGTAGCCCCAATCGCGGCGCGTGAGCGGCAATGGCTTCACGCTCGCCATCGCGCCGCTGCGCCTCGCCCACAACGCCATCAGCAGAAAAAACGGCAGCGAGAAAATCATCCGAAGTGCCAGCAACGTAACCGCGTCCAACGCTGGATGTGCGGCGTAGGCCAGTTTGATAAAGATCGCTTTGGCAGCAAATCCAAGCTGCGCGGTGGCGGCGAAGAGCGCGCCGATTTTGAAGGCATTCACGAGTTTGATTGTAGGTGTGCAGGCTCCCTCTCCTTGCGCGAGAGGAGATAGTTGACTCGGAGCAGGGGCACCGAACTCGGCGCAAACTTCCCCCTCTCCCCCAGCCCCTCTCCCTCCGAGGGAGAGGGGAGCCATGTCAGCGCAACCAATGTGCAGTCAAGCCTGCAAATCCAGCGAACTCAACGACCCCTCGTCCGCCGATAATTGGGGATGACTATTTCTCGACACACTGCGGGCGTTTTTTACGCCGTCATCACCGTTGCCATCTGGGTGAGTTTCATCATTCTCGCTCGCGTGATGGCACACAAAACCTTGACGCCGTTTGATATTGGTTTCGTACGCTTCATCGCAGCGGCGTTGGTTTTGGTGCCGTGGGGCATTTGGTGGGTACGCCGGGAGCGCGCCGCAAATCCCGCTGCGGTTTCGTGGTTAGGTATGTCGCCACTCTCGTTCAAGTTGTCGGCGTTGGTCGGTGTGTTGGGCGGTATTGGCTACTCGTGTTTCGCGTACTCTGGATTTTTCTTCGCACCCGCATCGCATGCCTCGGTGTTGATGCCCGGGATGTTGCCGCTGTGGACGGCGATGTTGGCATTCATTTTTTTGAACACCCCCGTGCCGCCAAGACGCGCTATCGGCTTAGCATTGATCGCATTGGGCGCAGCGTTTGTTGGCGGTGCCAGCGTGTTTCGTTCGCTCAGCAGCGGCGATGGTATCTGGCGCGGTGATGCGCTTTTTCTGTGCGCGAGTTTTTGTTGGGCGAGCTACACAGTGGTCACTCGGAAAAACGCGCTCGCTGCGATTCCGGCAACGATTGCGGTGAGCGTCTTTGCGCTCATGACCTACGTCCCGATCTACGGCGTGTTGGCATTCACCAGCTCGATTCACACGCAACTTTTTGCGGCGCCGTGGAGCGAAATCGTCTTGCAAGGTTTTCTGCAAGGTGTGTTGTCGGTGGTGATTTCAGGCATTACGTTCGTCAAAATGGTGGAGATTTTTGGTCCAGTCCGATCGACGATGATCACCTCCGTCGTGCCGCCAGTGTCCGCGCTGGGCGCGGTGTTTTTGCTGGGCGAACCGATGCATTGGAGTTTGCTTGTGGGATTGGTGCTTGCAACGATTGGCATTGGTTTTGGCGTGAAGAGTGTGACGCCCGCCAAAGCCTGATCTCTTTGGGAGCGGATTGCCGCGAGCGTTTAAGCGAATGCACGGTTTTATTCGCGGCAAGCCGCTCCTACAATGCTGCTCCACCCTGCGACGATTTGCAGTTGCTGAGGCTCAATGACACCCATAGACAATCCTCAGCCGCCTCCCGCTCCAACGCTCGCCGAAGCCACAAAATTCTGGCTCAAACTCGGCCTGATTTCGTTCGGCGGACCGGCTGGGCAAATCGCGATCATGCGCCATGAACTTGTAGAAAAGCGCCGCTGGATTAGCGAACAGCGTTTCTTACATGCACTTAATTACTGCATGCTGTTGCCCGGCCCCGAGGCGCAGCAATTGGCGACTTACATTGGTTGGCTGATGCACAAAACGCGTGGCGGCTTGATCGCGGGCGGCCTGTTTGTGTTGCCCGGCGCGATCATCATGATGGCGCTGGCTTGGGCGTATCTTTCGTTTGGCAACACGACCATCGCGCAGTCGCTGTTGTGGGGCATCAAACCTGCTGTGATCGCACTCGTGTGTTTCGCGGTGTATCGGATTGCGAGCAAAACGCTCAATCATTGGCCTTGGTGGGTGATTGCAATCACGGCGTTTGTCGCGGTGACCGTATTGAAGATCGGCTTCCCGTGGGTGGTGTTGGCAGCGGCAATTGCCGGCGCAATCGTTGGGCGCTGGCGACCGAGTTGGGTGAGCGGTCATGGTGAGGCCAAAGCCAAAGCGCACGCACCAGCGCTGATTGATGACCACACACCCACGCCGCTGCATGCGAAGTTTTCGGCATGGAAATCGCTGATGCTGCTGATTGCTTTTGTGCTGCTCGGGCTCGGCGTGTACGCGCTGTTGCCGTCCAACGCCCTACGCGACATGGCGCAGTTTTTCTCGCAGGCGGCGCTGGTTACGTTTGGCGGCGCTTATGCAGTGCTGCCCTACGTCACGCAAGCCGCCGTTGAAAAATATCAGTGGCTCACCGCCGCGCAAATGATGGATGGCTTAGCGCTGGGTGAGACGACGCCGGGGCCGCTGATTTTGGTGTTGACCTTTGTCGGTTACTTGGGTGGCGTGAGCAAGGAGATCGCCGCAACGCCCCATTTATCGGGGCTTCTGGCCGCATCGCTAGTGACTTTTTTCACCTTTCTACCCAGCTTTGCCATGATTTTTGCGGGCGCGCCGTTTATCGAGAGCACTCGAAAATCGTTGGCGCTGCAAGCGCCGCTGACTGGCATCACGGCAGCCGTGGTTGGCGTGATCGCATCGCTCGCGGTGTTTTTTGCGCAACACACGTTCTGGCCCGATGGTCTGAGCGGGCGATTTGATTGGCTCGAAGCGTTGATCGCCATGGTGGCGCTGATCGCCTTTGTACGATTTAAACGCGGGACAATTGAGGTGATTGCGGTGTGTGCGTTGAGCGGGCTGGCCGTTGGGTTTTTGCGCTAATCGGGAAAGGCGAGCGCTTTGAGTTCGCCCCCCTCTCCCCCGGAGGGAGAGGGGGACGGTTGCAGAAGTATCGAACATGGCGCTCCGAATCGGCTGCCCCCTCTCCCCAACCCTCTCCCTCAAGGGGAGAGGGAGCACTACCCCATTACCACCGAATCCAGCCCATCCAAGCAGTGAGCAAAATCAAGCCGCCAAACGCGATGCGGTACCAAGCAAACGCCACGAGCGTGTGCGTTGCAACGAATCGAATCAACCAACGAATCACGATCAGCGCGATGATGAACGAGACGACAGTTCCGACTGCAAACGCCGGCAAATCAGCGCTGCTCAAGAGCGCACGATCTTTGTAGATCGAATACAAACTCGCGGCTGAAAGTGTAGGCACACCCAAGAAGAACGAAAACTCGGTGGCGGTCTTTCGCGACAGGCCGAAGAGCATCCCGCCGACAAGCGTTGCGCCCGAGCGAGACATGCCGGGAAACAAGCCGAAGCACTGTGCGAAACCGACCTTGAGCGCGTCGAGTTTCGTCATCGCATCCACATCGGTGATTCGTGCGGAAGCTTCTCTTGCGGTGCTGCTCCGCTCCACCCACAAAATCACCAAAGCCCCAATGATCGATGCCGCCGCCACGCCATAGGCATTAAAAAGCACGGCTTTGATGTGTTTCGAAAACAAGAATCCAATCGTTGCGGCGGGTACAAAGGCGATGCAAAGATTCGTGAAAAATGCGTTGGCTTGTGCATTGCGGCCGAGACCACGAAACGTCGACCAAAATCGATCCATGTAGGCCCACAACACCGCAAAAATTGCACCAATTTGAATGGCGATTTCAAACGTTTTTGTTCGCTCGTCACCGTGAATTCCCAGCAAGCTCGCCGCAACGATTAAATGCCCCGTGCTGGAAACGGGCAGAAACTCTGTGATGCCCTCTACGATGCCAAGAATCGCCGCGTCGATTAAATTCAAAGTAACTCCGATGAGAGCGCATCACACCGCGCTGAAATAAAAAAGGGCGACCGAAGCCGCCCTTTGCATTCTAGAGACGTCCTGCGTTCGTTAGCCGAACAAGCCGCCGCCTTTATTGCCGCCGCCGAGCGCGCCTTTGAGCACATTGCCCAGAACGCCTTGCAGCATGTCGTTGGAATGCGCCTGTGGCACTTGGCCGCCGGGCGTCATGCCATCGAGCACGCTGGGCAACACTTTGGCGAGCAAGCCGCCGAGCTGATCTTGGCCCACGCCGCTCTTGGCGAGCAGATCGCCCAAATTGCCAGCGCCGCCAGCACCGGGCGCAGCACCGCCAAGCACTTGACCGAGCAGGCCGCCCAAACCACCACCGGCGTCACCCTGTTGCGCTTGTCCACCCATACCGCCGAGCACTTTCATCAAGTCGCCCGCGTCAACCGGCATGTTTTCGCCGGTGCCTTGCCATGAATCCGCATGCTGCCCGAGACCGCCTTTGCGAAGTGTGTCGAGCAAACCTCCGACACCGCCTGATTGCTGGAGCAAGCCGCCAATGACGCTGCTCATCAGATCTTGTTGCCCGCCACCAGCATTATTTCCGCCGCCGAGCACTGCACCGAGTACGCCGTCAAGTAATCCCATTTCGATCTCCCAGTTGGTTGAAGCCGAGCGGCTGTGGCCGCCAAAGCGGAAACGCTATCACAGCCGTTTATCCGTTGTACACCGCTGAAGACGTTTCTGAAAAATTCAGTATTTCCCTACGCTCTGGCACTGAACTGCCGCGCCGCTAGCAAATCGCACAAGCGATCCAAGTGCGGATCATCGAGCCCCGCCGCGCGAAGCGACGCAGCCGTTTGCGCCAAATAGTCTGCACCCGAGCCGTAGCGCCCTGAACAGGTCGCGAGCTTTTCCACAACCGCCTCATCGCTGAGCTTTCCGGCGTAGCTTGGGGCATCATGATTAATCACAAAACCAATGGCGTTGACATCGCCCTCGTCTGTTTTCGCTTTGAGCCAACGCGCCACATAGCTCCCGCCAAACATCTCACGCCGCCACAACAATTCGAGTTCGCGCTTCGCCACTTTGGCATCCAAGCGAAACAACATCCCGCGCACCGCACCGCCCAAATCGAGCCCAAGCACCAACCCCGGGCGCTCTGGCGTGCCGCGATAAACATTGCTCCACAAACAAAACCGCCGGTGATAGCCGCGCACTGTGCCCGCAACTCGCCCGCAGTGCTCCATGCACGGATTCCAAATCAACGAGCCATAGCCAAAGACGTAAATGTCGTCGGCGCCGTTCCAGTCGACGAGCATCTCAGCGAGAGACGCATCCATTTCCTCATCGGTGATGAGCTTCGAAGCATGCGGCGAATTTTTAAGCGCCTCACGCGAGGCGTCGCGTTCGATGTCTTGGCGGGTGATGCCGGTCAAAGGCAAGGACGAATGACCAATGACGAATGACGAAAGGGGCTTTTGTTTATCCACGATGGATCACATCATAACGAGCGTCAACGGTCTGTAGGAGCGGTTCCACCGCGATTCTGACAACCGGAAATGATCTCGGAAGGGGAGCGGATGCGGAGGTTTTATCGCGGTGGAACCGCTCCTACTGAGCGCAGCTTTGCTCGATTGACGCCGCATTCACTCGTCCTTCGTCATTGGTCATTCGTCCTTGGCTCAAGCACGTTCGTCCTTGCTCTAAGCGTGATACGCAGTGACTCGCTCAACCTCTTTTTTGCTACCCAAAATCACGCTCACTCGCTCGTGTAGTTTGCTCGGCTTTACATCCAAGATTCGTTGCAATCCGTTAGTGGCAGCGCCGCCCGCTTGCTCAACGATGAGGCTCATTGGATTGGCTTCGTACATCAATCGCAACTTGCCGGGAATGTCGGGCGTACGGGCATCGCGGGGATACATGAAGATCCCGCCGCGCGTGAGGATTCGGTGCACGTCGGCCACCATCGAGGCGACCCAGCGCATGTTGAAATTTTTTCCGCGTGGGCCTTCCTCGCCTTGCAACAGTTCATCGATGTATTTGCGAACCGGCGGCTCCCAGTGCCGCATGTTGCTCATGTTGATCGCGAATTCTTGCGTTTCTTCGGGGATACGCATGTTTGATTGTGTGAGCACCCAGGAGCCCATTTCGCGATCCAATGTGAAGCAGTGAACGCCCGTGCCGACGGTCAACACCAGAAGCGTGGTCGGGCCGTAAACCGCGTAGCCAGCAGCCACTTGTGACGTGCCGGGCAATAAAAACGATTGTTCGTTGACAGGCCCCAATTCATCAGACGATTTGAGCACCGAAAAGATGGTGCCGATCGACACATTCACATCGATGTTGGACGAGCCATCGAGCGGATCAAACAAGAGCAAATATTCGCCCTTGGGATAGCGATTGGGGATCTCGTGGATGGTCTCCATTTCCTCGCTCGCCATGCCCGCTAGATGGCCGCCCCATTCGTTGGCTTCCATCAAAATTTCGTTGGAAATCACGTCGAGTTTTTTCTGCACTTCGCCTTGCACGTTCTCCGTACCAGCGCTGCCGAGCATGTTGGCGAGCGCACCCTTGCCGACGTTGACCGCAATCGCTTTGCAGGCCCGACCGACCACTTCAATCAGCAAACGAAGCTCTGGTTTGATCGCCCGCGCCGAGCGTTGTTGCTCGACGAGAAACTGGGTCAGCGTGGTGCGGCGCATGGCGGTGCCTTAGGGAGAGTGAATTCGGAGACATTGTACAAATCAGACTTATAGCTTTTTTCTTATAAGCGCCGCTCAATATGGCGTTTAAATAGTATTAAATGTTTTTCGATTACTAATTTATTCGCTTGATAGCCTATATAGATATTGGCTTCTACACGAACTGCTAGCCCGTGATACCTCAGCGCCGGCAGTGCAAGCGCGCGCCGAAAGTCGCTCGGCCAGGCGCGCGGCGAATTGCACGAAAGCCCTCCGCGAACACCGTATCCTTAGCGCTCACCATGCCTCAAAATGCCCCGCTCAACCTTCGCCTCGAAATCGCACTGCTTGGAGTACTCGCTTGCCTCTGGGGTTCGTCTTACCTGCTCATCAAGATCGCGCTGGGTTCAATTCCGCCGATCACATTGATGGCGTTTCGTGTGGCGCTGGCAGCGCTGTTTTTGCTCGTGGCGATGCAAATTCATGGCGAACGATTGCCACGCGATTCAATGTCGTGGCGACGGCTGTTTGTGCAGTCGCTGCTCAATAGCTCACTGGCATGGCTGGTGCTCGCTTGGGGGCAGCAATATGTGCCGAGTGGCTTGGCGGGCGTGCTCAATTCCACGTCTCCACTCTTTGTGTTTTTGATCACTGCAATTGCAACGCGCGGTGGATCGACGTCGCTTGTCAAAACTGCTGGGGTCGGGCTTGGATTTTTGGGGGTGTTGCTGGTGATCGGTGTCGATGCGCTCCGAGGCGTTGGTCAGCAAACGCTCGCTCAAGCGGCGGTTTTGTTCGGCGCGTTTTTGTACGCCTTGGCTGCCATCAACGGCAAAAAGCTCGCCCATTTGTCACCACTCGCCACGGCCACCGGAACGATGCTTTGGGCGGCGGTCACGTTGCTGCCGCTGAGCCTTGTCGTCGATCAACCGTGGACGCTCACGCCGTCGTTTAACGCGATGTTGGCAGCAACTACCTTGTCGCTGCTCTGCACGGGCGTAGCGCTGATAATCTACTTTCGATTGATCCAAACCCTCGGCCCGTTGGGTGTGGCAAGCCAGAGCTATCTGCGCGCAGGCGTGAGCGTCATGCTCGGGCTTTTCGTCCTTGGCGAGCAACTTTCACCTACGGTGTTTGTCGGGCTCGTCATCATCATTGTCGGGGTGGCGCTGATGAATGTTCGCGCCAAACAATCTTCCCCATGATCGAAGCCAAACCATGATCGCTGTGATCTTTGAAGTCATTCCCCATCTCGAACGCAAGGCGGACTACTTTGAGCACGCTGCCGCGCTCAAAGCCACACTCGAGTCAATGGATGGCTTCATCAGCGTCGAGCGATTTGAAAGCGTGAGTCAGCCGGGGAAGTTTCTCTCGCTATCGTTTTGGCGAGACGAAACCGCCGTGAAAATGTGGCGCAATCACATGCAGCACCGCGCTACGCAAAGCGCAGGTCGAAACGAAATCTTTGCCAACTATCGCTTGCGAGTGGCCTCCGTCGTCCGAGATTACGGAATGTTTGAGCGTGATGAAGCGCCGACCGATTCGCGCGCAACCCATGACTAACGGTACGAAGGATCACCTCACGCGGGCGTCGCTGATGGCGGGCGTTGCGACACCGGTCATCTACTTCGGCGCACAGGCCGCCGCCGCGCCTTTCTTTCCGGAATTTAGCGCACTCAAGCACAGCGCAAGTGTTCTGGGATCCAATCTGTCGTCGATGCCTGCCTTACTCAATGTGGGCGCAATGCTCACTGGAGCCGCCTCGATCGTTGCCGCTTTTGGCATGTTTCGCGAATTGCGAAGATGCGGGGTTTGGACGTTCGTAGCGCTGTTATTAGCCGCTTGCAACGTGTCGTTTGGGTTAGCTTCAATTTGGGCTGGGGCGCACCCACTACCCGATCCTGAGCACAACCCCGGCTTGTTGGGCGCGGGTATGTTTGCCGCACCGTTTGTGGCGTTCATCGCGGCACTCGGGTTGCAAAACGTTCCGGTACTCAAAAGCTATCTCGCAATCAACGCTCTTGGCTTCGGCGTCGTAGCGGCGATCTACTCGGGGGTATTGCCGGTCGATATGGAGCAGTACAGCGGCGCGGTGCAAAAACTGGGGGCGCTCGTGATGATGATGCCCACCGCCGTGCTTTGCCTCTGGTTGCTACGCAACCGAGATTAAGTGATCGAAGCAAGCTGTGTAGGCACGGTTGACAAGCGAAAGCTTGTTTCCTAGGTTGCAGTCTTGGCAACTCACGGGAGACGAGCCGTTTACTCTCCGTCACCTCGCCGGCCATCGACTTCACTGCTGCGTAAGAGCGGTAGTCCCGGACGCTCGCATCCGAGCTACGCTTTCAACACACCCCTTCGAATTTGATCGAGCTCAATCGATTCGAAGAGCGCTTTGAAATTGCCTTCGCCAAAACCTTGATTACCTTTTCGTTGAATGATTTCGAAGAAGATCGGGCCGATTAAGTTTTGCGTGAAGATTTGCAGCAGCATGCCGCTGTCTTCGGGGGCGCCGTCGACCAAGATGTTGAGCGCTTGAAGGCGCGCTGTATCTTCGCCGTGATTGGGGATGCGTTTGGGCAGTTGTTCGTAGTAGGTGGCCGGTGTGGTTTGGAACGGCACGTTTTTTTTGCTGAGCGATTCGACGACGCCATAAATTTCGCCTGCACCAAAGGCAACGTGTTGAATGCCTTCGCCGTGATAGGCGTGCAAATACTCGGCGATTTGCGATTTGTCGTCGCTCGATTCATTGATCGGAATGCGAATTTTTCCGCAGGGGCTGGTCATCGCTTTTGATTTGAGGCCCGTCAATTTGCCTTCGATATCGAAATAGCGCACTTCTTTGAAATTGAACAAGCGCTCATAGAAGCCCGCCCATTCATCCATGCGGCCACGGTGTACGTTGTGCGTCAAATGATCGAGGTACGTGAGGCCTGCGCCTACGGGCACACGGGGCGTGCCAGCGATGGGCACAAAGTCGATGTCGTAGATCGTGACGTTGTTGCCGTTGCCTTCGTAGCGATCAACGAAATAGAGCAGCGAATCGCCGATGCCTTTGATGGCGGGGATGTTTAATTCCATTGGGCCGGGTTGCGCGGTGACGCCCCATGCACCTTGTTCAACCGCGCGCTTGTACGCGAACGCTGCATCTTTCACACGAAACGCAATGGCGCAAATCGAAGGGCCATGCACGCGGGCGAAGCTTTGCGCGAACGAGCCTGGCTCCGCATTCAAAATGAAATTGATGTCGCCTTGTTTGTAGAGCAACACATTTTTTGAACGGTGTTTGGCGACGGCGGCGAAACCCATTTGTTCAAACAACGCGCCCATCGCGGCGGGATCGGGTGCAGCAAATTCAATGAACTCGAAGCCGTCTGTGCCCATGGGGTTGTCCCACGATTGAAATTGCGTTGCCATGCGATGCCTTTGCTGCGGGTTGAGAACGAAAAATGTTGGCCTCATTGTCGGCGCATCTGTCATGTTGAGCGGCGCGAAACATCAGGTGGCGTGCCAGTCCGCTCGTCGGAACGGACTGGCATGCGACGTGATCCTTCGCGCTGCTCAGGATGACAGCGACAATGCGTTGCGTTTGCAGAATTTTGCCAAGAACATCGCGCAATCGAACTTCTAAAACGCTCGATTCAATCAAAAACTTAGCGCATAATTGCCGAATCGACAATTTATTGAGCACGATAGCTATGGATCGTACGGATTTGCGCATTTTGGAGGTCTTGCAGGCTGAAGGACGTTTATCAAACATTGAGCTCGCCGAAAAGGTGAATCTTTCCGCGTCGCCCTGTTTGCGCCGCGTGCGAACGCTCGAAGAAGAAGGCTTCATTTCGGGCTACGCTGCGCTCTTGGATCCGGAAAAAATTGGGCTCGGTTTGACGGTGCATTTGGACGTCGCGCTCGATAAAAAAGATGCCAAGGCGCGGGATCGCTTGAAGGCGGCCGTGCTCACTTGGAGCGAGGTAACGTGGTGTCATTCGCTCTCGGGCGAGATGGATTACACGATGCAGGTGGTGATGCCGAGCCTCAAACACTACACGTCGTTTTTGATGGATCGTGTGCTCACGCTGCCCGGTGTGGTGAACGTGAAATCTGCGTTTGTTTTGGAAAAGGTGAAAGAGACGACGGTGTTGCCGCTGACCTACGCACCGCAGTAAACTGCGTGATATGACAACGTCCTACGGCGGTGACCCACAGTCGCGTTCAGCGCAGTTTGCGATGGCCGTGAAAGCGCCGCACGCCTTGGTTTTGGCGTTGATGAGCATATTTTTGGTGAGCTGCACAACGCCGCCGAGCGCGCCACCGCCCGCACCGATTCCGCCGCCGCCCGTTGCCGTGATCGCGCCGCCACCGCCGCCGCCCGAACCGACACCCGCGCCCGCTGAGCCGCCACCGCCGCGGCCGATTGAGATGCCAATTCCGAGCAAAGAGGAAACGCCCGTTGAGCTTCCGACCTATGCCCGCAGTGGCAAGCGATTGCCCGCTGACGGCGGCGAACCGGGGCGAGTGGTGATGACGTATTGCCGAGGCTTTGAGATTGAGCGAGATGCCGCGAGCTACTACAAGCGCTTGGAGCGGCAGAAGCAACTGCCAACGGCCTCGGAGATCGCCGCGCGGAGTAAGGAGGCCGGGCAGCCGCTCACTGCGCAGCAAGTCGTGGAGCGCGATTGGGCGTTTCGACGCGAAAGCGCGAGATCATCGCCAACACGCTGCAAAGTGCTCGGAGGCAGCGTGGATAAAGGCGTTGCAGTGATCGTGTTAGAAGCCGATCTCAACGGAAAACGCCAGCGCGGCACGGCGACCGTAGTACCCACCAAAGGCAAATGGCGCGTGCAAGATCATGGCGATTGGTCGGTGTTGAAGTGAATTGTTCCGTTTGCCGCACTACTGTCGAGTTGATCTATGTGGCTACTCAGCTTTAAGCGTGTAAGCCATATTTATCAACGCGTTGGCGAACATATCAGTCGTTTTCAAAACTGCGTAAATTTTATTGAAAGCTTAGTACTAGCAAGGCAATGAGAGAGAAAGCCAATGATGGTATTGGTGTGGCAATCACTGTCACACGCCCGTAATCTCGCTGTCATAAAACGCTCACTATGCCTGCAAATATTTTGATCGTAGAAGACGAGCCCGCGATTGCGGAATTGGTGGAGCTGCATTGCAAACATGCCGGCTTCGTGCCAACAGTGGTGCATGCAGTGCTCGATGCCCGCGATGTCGTTGATGAATCGTTACCTGATTTGATCGTGCTCGATTGGATGCTTCCCGATAAACCGGGCATTGATTTCGCGCGTGAACTGCGTCGCGATGAACGCACTCGCGATTTGCCGATTTTGATGTTGACAGCACGGGCTGCTGAAGACGACAAAGTGCGCGGCCTCGAAGTGGGCGCCGATGATTACGTGACGAAACCCTTTTCACCGAAGGAATTGGTGGCGCGCATCAAGGCGCTGCTGCGTCGTTCGGCACCCGAGCTCTCAGACGCAGCGCTTGAGGTGAGCGGCTTGACGCTTGATCCGACATCACACCGAGTCATGGGCCGCGACATGGAGCTCAAAGTTGGGCCGACAGAATTTCGATTGCTACGCTTTTTGATGGCACGCCCCGAGCGTGTGATGACGCGGCAAGCGCTTTTGGACGGCGTGTGGGGCGACCATGTATTTATCGAAGAGCGAACCGTTGACGTGCACGTGCGCCGCCTTCGCGTGGCGCTCGAGCCTTCAGGGCACGACAGCTTGATCGAGACCGTTCGCGGCGGCGGCTATCGCATGCGCAAAAGCGCGGTGGGCTCACTCGCCTAAGGCAGGTAAACCGTAAAGCGGTCGGCTGCGCCTACACTGTCGCTCTATGAATCGAACTGTTGCCATCATCGTTGCGGTGGCGAGCCTGTCGCTGCTCGCCTCCATCATCTGGACGCCGTGGATTGCGGCGGCGGTGCTCTCACTCATGCTGGGGCTGCTCTTGGTGACGCTTCGACGTCAGCAGCGCCATTTGGCCGAGTTGCTTCGAGAGCCGGCAGCGCTGGCGCTCGGCTTTGATGAATCGATCACAGCACTTCGCGCCAAGCTCAAAGAGGTTGAGCGGCTGGTTCGAGATCGCGATGCAGAGATCGCGCAGCGGCGACAGATCACCAGCGCTATCCCAGACGGCCTGTTTCTGCTCGATCCCGAAAATCGCATCGTGTGGTGCAACCAAGCCGCGCTCGTGCTGCATTCATTGGATGCGTTTAAAGACATCGGCAAACCGATCACGCAGCTGTTGCGCCAGCCCGAATTTGTGGCGTATCTCAATGATGATTCACGGCCGCCGCCGCTGTTGCCCGTGGATTCTCGGATGCTCTCGTTTAAGCTGCAGCCCGCCGTTGATGGCGCGCGTTTGCTCTTGACGCAAGACGTAACCGAGCGCGAACGTTTAGATCGGATGCGGCGTGATTTCGTAGCGAACGTCTCGCATGAAATGCGCACACCGCTCACCGTGGTGGGCGGTTACGTTGAGACGCTCACCGAGCTGCCGGTCGACGAAGTGCAATCGCGCCGCTACTTGGGCATGATTGGCGTGCAAACCGACAACATGCGGCGCTTGGTGGAAGATTTGTTGACCTTGGCGCGATTAGAAAACGATCAATTGCCTGCCGACGACAGTTTGCTCGATCTTTCACTCATCGCCCATGACGCACTCTCCGACGCGCGAAGTCTCTCTGCGGGCGGCCATGAGTTTGTGGAGCACATCACAAAAACGATAGTGCGCGGCAGCTCAAGTGAACTTCGCTCCGCGGTCGGCAATCTGCTCTCCAACGCGGTGCGCTACACGCCGCCGGGCGGCAAAATTTCGATTGCTGTTCGTGCCGACGCGAAGGAGTCCGCCGTGGTCGAGGTCACAGACAGCGGCGTGGGAATCGCCGCGGAACACATCCCGCGACTCACCGAGCGCTTTTACCGAGTAGATCGATCCAGATCGCGTGAAACCGGCGGCACCGGGCTCGGTTTGGCCATCGTCAAACACATCGCACAGCGCCACCGCGCGCACCTGGAAATCGAGAGCGTTGTCGGACAGGGCAGCACCTTTCGCTTGCGCTTTGCTCGCGAACTACAAGAGAGCGCTGCCTTGTAGATTCCCGTACCGGCTGAGCTGAGATGCTGTGGAATCAGTTCAACGCGGTGGCGCTTTACGGTTCGTTTCGATGAGTCGTTTAACCGTTGCTAGCAAATCGGCATCCACAAACGGCTTGACAACGTACTCATCCACGCCGCTGCCGAACGCTGATTGTCGATACTTCTCGCCGGTGCGAGACGTCACCATGATGATCGGGATGTCGGCCCACTGCGGCACATCCCGCAGTCGCCGCGCCAGCTCTAAGCCATTGACGTTGGGCATCTCTAAATCCGTCACCACTAACGAGATCGCGGCCGCGCGCAGCCGCTCAATCGCTTCTGCGCCATCGCCCGCCGTGAGGACATCGTAGCCGCGATCTTCGAGCACTTGCTGCAGCGCCCGGCGCGCTGAAATCGCGTCGTCAACCACCAGCACGCGGCGACGCGTTGCCGCCAATCGGTTGCGAAGCGACATCGACGCACTGAGCGTGATGGATGATCGAGCACGGCGCTCCAATGCGGCGATATCGAGCAAAAACACCGGCCGCCCAGTCTCATCGAGTGCCGCCACCGACAGGCCGGCGATACGGCGAATGAAGGGGCCGACGTCTTGCACCACCAGCTCGCGCACTTCGAGTGCCGCGTCGACCGCTAAGGCTATGAGCGCGCCTTGTTCGCCGCGAACCAACACGGCGGCTGACGTGGCGCTCAAGTCACCCGCTTCACCAAAACCAAGCCACGCCGCGAGCGACTGCAGCGAATACGTAACCTCGCCGAACACCACTGTCTTTGCTTGAGCGTCCACCTGCGACGAAGAGAATGCTGTGACGACCTGTTCGGAGGAAATCGCAACTCGGAGCCCCGCGCTCTGCACCAGCAGCGCGAGCACAATGCCGCCGCTGACGGGCACCCGAAGCGAAAAGACAGTGCCTTTGCCCATGAACGAATCGATGCTGATCGTACCCTTCATCGCGGTGACTCGGTCGTTCACGATGTCCATACCCACGCCGCGCCCCGAGACCTCCGACACTTCCTCTTTGGTGCTAAATCCGCGCTGCAATATGAGCGCTTTGAGCTCTGGTTCGCTAATCACAACGCTGGGCGCGATCAAGCCGAAGCGAATCGCTCGCTCGCGGATTGCGGCAAGATCGAGCCCGCCGCCATCGTCTCGACAGACCACTCGAACGTACTGCTCTTCGAGTTTGAAGTCGAGAGTGATCTCACCCTCAGCTGGTTTGCCCCGCAATGCCCGTAGTTCGGGGGGTTCGATGCCGTGGTCCACAGCGTTTCGCAGCAGATGCAGCAGCGGTTCGGTCAATCGAGACAGCACGTCACTATCGATCGTAATGTGCTCTCCGCGAAGCACAAGTCGCACCTGTTTGCCAGTTTCGCGGGCGGTTTGCGCCACATTGCGGCGCAACCTCGACTCAATCGTTTTTACTGGCACAAGACGCGTAGCGAGCAAATCTCGATGCTGCTCGCGGAGCGAACGTTGCTCGTCTCGCAGGCTGGTGAGCGCAGTCGAGGCAAGGGAGAGCGCCTCTTTTGACATCTCAGTCTGATCCTGCACGGCCTCAGACACAAATCGCGACAAGATGTGTAGCGAGTCGTATCGATCCATCTCCAGAGGATCAAATTGCCCCGTGGATTCGCGGCGTTGGTTTAGGTCGACCACCTGCCGATCCACTGTCGCTTGCAACTCACGCAACCGAGTTGTGAGCGTGGACTGACGATTTTGTGCGGCGAGAAGCTGCGCTTCAATCGCGCGAAGTTGTTGCGCGGTGCGTTGCGAGGCGATGATCGATTGCGTGGCACGCCGCAAGACGCGGCTCAAATGCGTTGCTCCCACGCGAAGATAGATCTCCTCTGCGCTCGTGGCGACGGGTCCGGGGCCAGATGCCGGCGCCGGGGTCGATGTCGGTGTTTGGGCAGTAAAACTGGCCGCGAGCGGTGCGTCTGAGAGCGGCGCAAACGACGCCGCTTCGCCATCAACAATCGCCTGTGACCAAGCAGTCAATCGCTCCAACACTTCACGTGTGTTTACAGGTTCACGCTCATCGCCATTCAAGCAACCCACCATCTGTTGCAACAGATCCACCGCTGTCAGCGCGTCTGCCACTGCGTGTGCTGGCGGTTTCTGCTCTTGGGCATGCAACTCAACAAACCAATCCAACAGATCTTCAAGGCGGTGCGACACACGAGCGAGGGCCGGTAAGCCGATGATGCTGCCCGAGCCCTTGAGCGTGTGGGCGATGCGCTGCGATTCAGCGAGGGCTGTTTCGTCGCCAGCCCCGTTGGCATAGGCGAGCAAATGCTCATGAAGTCGGTCCAATTGGCCGGGTGCGTCAGCGAGCATGACTTGCAGCAGCGCATCGTCCGCATCGTCCCGCTTGAGTACGATGTCGGCATCATGCACAGGGGCAATCAACGACTCCGATTGCGTCTCGGCGCTGAGGCTCGGCTTGATCGACAGTGCCGCGATGAGCGAGCGAACCGTCTCGTCATGAATCGCAACCTCACTCTCGCGAAGCGCGCCCGCAATCGCATTTACCGCTACAGCGTCGCTGGGTGCCGCGAGATAGCGCTCCCCGAGCGAGAGCGACCGCGCGATCCAATCGAAACGAGCTGGCGTGGATGAGCGATGCGCCCTTCCGGTCTCTTCATGGATGAGCGCCACGTACTTCGAAAAGCCTGCGAGGCCGACCATTTCAGCAGCTTCCATCGTGCGCTCGAGAAAGTCTGTCACCGTCGAGAGCGAAGCAGTGGAATCGGTTGTTGAGTCCGTGTTGGCTGCGACCGCCTCGGCGAGACACTGCCGCACGTCATCTAAGCCGATGACATACTCATCGCGCAGCAACGCAACAAGATCATCAATCGTCATGGCGTCAGATCGCTAGCGTTGCGTCAGACGTTCGGGGAGCTTGAATAATCCCACCGAGGTCGTCAATCGTTCGGCGTAGTCAACCAGCGTCTGCGTGGTCAGGGACTGCTCGGCAATAGCTTGGTTGGTTTTGGCGGACTCTTCATTGAGATCCGTCACGCCGCGTTGCAGGATTCGAGCGAGTTGGTTTTGGCTCTGCGAGAACAACGCAATCTGGCGCACCAGCTCAACCAAATCCTGCGTTGCGCCCTGTGTTTGCTCCATCTGTACGCCCGCCTGCTGCGCCAGTTCGGATTGCTTCACCACGTCGGCAATAAGCCGGTTCACGGTAAACACGGTTTCACCCGTTTCGCTTTGAATGTTGTTAACGAGCTGGGCGATCTGTGCGGTGGCTTGACGCGAGCTGTCGGAAAGACGCTGCACCTCTTCGGCCACCACCGCGAAGCCGCGCCCGGCCTCACCTGCCGTTGCCGCCTGCATAGACGCGTTAAGCGCTAGTACGTGCGTTCGCTCGGAAATGGCATTGACCAATCCCACGGCTGAGGAAATCTCTTGCGAACGTTCGCCCAATCGTTTGAAGCGCTTCTCCATCTCCGAGATCGATTCGCGAAGTTCATTCATGCCGCGCACCGCGCCACCCACCGCCGTTAGCGCGAGCTTGGTGTTGGTAGCGGTGAGTTCAGCGGCTGTGTTTGATCTGGCGGACAACGCCGCCACACGGGTGAGCTGTTGTGTGGTTTGCTCGAGCGCTTTCGACATCGTGACGAGCGAGCGTTGCTCTTGCTGTGAGTTTTCGACTACGGTTAACGATTGCGCGCGAACCGATTGCGACGCGTCGCGCACCTGCTCGGCGATGGCACGCACATCCGTGAGCGTTTGGCTGGTTTCGTCGGCGAGCTGATTGATCGACGACGATACCGTGCCGACCACGTCTTCCGTAACGGCTGCACGTGCCGTCAAGTCGCGATTAGACATTTGAAACACCGTTTGCAGCAGCGAGATCACGGAGTTGTTGAGTCCCTCGTTTTCCAATCGCGCTTTATCCAAACTCGCAATTCGATCATCGAGCAGTCCGTCAAATGATCGACCCAGCTCACCAATTTCGTCTCGCTCCGTGAGCTTTGAGCGCGCCGTCAGGTCGCCCTTGGCTACCGATTCAACGGTGCGCGTTAGGGTGTCGATGGGTTTTAAGAATCGGCCAAGGTACCATGCGACCAAAAGACCCGCGAGCGTCATCACCGCCAAGCCAACGAGCACTGCGCGGAGCAGCGACGCCTGGTTCAGCGCTGCAATCGGGCGATTCGCCTCAGCTTGATCGATCTTTGTTACGACCACCCAGTTAAGTCCTTGCGTTCGAAGCGGCCCGTACGCACCGAACGACGGAACGCCACGGTAATCGGTAAACGCGACGTAGCCATCTTCACCCGCAGACGCAAATCGTGTGGCTTCTGAGTCAACAGTCACGAGTCCGATGGACGAGCTCTTTCGCAGAAGCGCGCTGCGCTCAGCGGGCGTGAGTTTCTCTCCCATGCTCTGTACGAAAGCGTCTTTGTTTTCGATCACGTAGCGGGCGTTAGAGCGCATTTTTTTGTCTGCGCCAACCAGAAACGCATCACCCGTTTCGCCCAAACCAATTTGCTTCCAAGCTTTGCCGGAGTTCATCTCGTCAGTCAAGGTATCGATCGGATACTGCATGGCGAGCACGCCAATTTGACGCTCGCCCTCAAAAAGCGGTACGGCGGCGAAGGCCGCCTGATCGTCATACGAAGCCAGGTAGGGCGCGAAGTCCGATAAGTAAGACGCATCGCGTTTTGAGGCAATCTTCACTTTGAAGTAGGCCTCGGCAAGCTTTGATTTGGCAGAAATGCCGGTGTTGAGCGATGAGGCGAAATCAAGCTCTTTGAACACGGTGTAGAGCACCGTGTCGGTATCGGTATCGATCAAAAAGATGTCGTAAAAGCCTTGCAGTTTTTGCGTACGCTCAAACGCCGGGTGAAAACTCGCGTGTGCCTTACCGTAAGTGAAATCAGAGCCGGGGACGGTTAACTTCTCCTTTTGGCCGAGTGGGTTGCTGTTGTTAACAATAAACTCGTTTTGCAGCACCACGCTGTTGGCATCGCGCGATGCGACCGCTGCGCCCACATCGGGGAAGCCCTGCACATTTCGTTTGGTGTATTCGGGAATCACCTGCGTTTGAAGGTAATTCGTCATGGCTGCGCTGGCAGCGGTGGTCTCGGTTTTGCCGAGCTCTTTGGCTGCGCTGTAGTAGGTCGTTTTGAACTGCTTGAACGCGTCAACAGTCGAGCGCTGTGCGGCGAGCGTTTGAAGCGCTTTGATGCGATCTTCGATCTCTTTGGAGAGCGCTTGTCGCTTAGCGTCACGGATCGCGCTCAATTGCAGCTGAGTTTGCGTGGTGACCGTCTCGGTGGCCAAGTTTGACGCGCCAGTCCATAAAAAGAGTGCGGTCAACGCTACTGGAATGATGGTCAGCGCGCTCGCGCCGAGCAGCATTTTTTGCCGAATGTTCATGTGCTATCCCTCGTAAATCTGATCGTTGTGCCAGACGCGTTCACTAAAGTGTCGATAACTCGGACGCCAGCCGGTCGGCGAGTTTTGCGATATCAATAACGTAGTAAGTTTCGCCCCGAGGCGACGAGACCGTGAGCTCGACAAACGGCGCGAGTGCGTCTGGAATCGTGAATTGTTCTAAGCTCGTTAAGCCTTCATCTCTGAGCTGCTGCGGCATTCCATCGAAGAGCAGCGCCATCGGTGGATCACGCAAATCACCGCCGTCAGCGCCGCCAAGCAAGAGATGCATTGACTGGCGCGGCGTGTCGCGCACGAATGCCGGATCGATCAGCAGTGCGATATCGATGATCGGGCGAACTTGCCCGTCAACTGCCGTTGCGCCAGCAAGCCACAGCGGCGCTTTGGGAACCGGCGTTTCGTCAAACGATTCCAAGATCGAACGCGCCCACCGATAACTCACTGCAAGGCGCAGAGAACCACATTGAATGCCCTGATAGAGCGAATCAAAGGGTGAGTCGATGACGACGGGCGCGCGCTGGCCCGTCAGCTGTGGATCGGCGTCGCTCAATGCCGTTAAGCCTGCGCGAGCACTTGCTCGTCGGTGTAGGGCTTGGTGATGTAGCCTTTTGCGCCGAGCATTTGCGCAAACACGCGATCCGCCTTTTGGTCTTTGGCGGTGACAAACACCACCGGAATCCCCTTGGTAATGGGGCTCTGCATCAATTGCCGCGCCGCCGAAAAACCATCTAAGCCGGGCATGTTGATGTCCATCAAAATCAGATCCGGTGGATCGCTTTGCGCTTGCGCGACGCCTGCAGCACCAGTAGCGGCGATCTGCACCACCCACCCAGCATCAGAAAAGATGCGGCGTAAGTTTTGTGCGTCTACCGGCGCATCGTCAACGATTAGGACTTTTTTCATATCAAACACTCATTCATTCGGTGGCGCACACTGCGCCTTGTATGGGTCTAGGTCGGGGCTGAGCGAATGGCTGCAGACTGATCAAGGCGAGCCAAAAACTCGATCCGCGCGGCCTCTTCTTGGGCGTGCTGCTCGCCGTCACTCCTCGGGGCGCGCATTGCTTCGTTGGCGCCGGGCACAGCTTGCCCTGGGCCGTAGGTGGTGTAGGTTTCGATTTGGCTTGAGAGCCCCGCGTCATGCTTGAGAAGCACACGCAACATCTTTGTTTCGTCGAGCGGCTTGGTCAAGTACGCATCACACCCCGCGAAGGTGCCCCGCACTTTGTCAACGGTGCCGCCACGGCTAGTGAGCATGACGACCACGGGGCTGTGCCCATTTTGAAACTTGCGCTTTTTGATCGCTTTGCACGTTTGGTAGCCGTCAAGGCCTTCCATCATCACGTCAAGAAACACAAACGAATATTGATTTTCACTGACTCTCACCAACGCCTCTTCGCCGCTGCTGGCCAGATCCACCTGAAAGCCAAATGCGCTCAGGCGGTTGTGAATAAACTTCAAGGCAACATCACTGTCGTCTACCACCAACACGTTGGCGCCCGCTTTGGCGGAAGGCACGACAGGGGCGGAAGCGGTGACGGCGGGAATGGCGCTCGCTTGCTGGGGCGGAGCCAATTGCGTGGGCACAATGAGCTCGGAGGGCGGCTCAATCGCGGGCGACTTGGGCTCTACGCGCTGACTGGCATCGCGAGCAACATCCGGCGACGACGAGTCGGTCAAACCCAATGTTGGTTCAATCTTTCTCGTTGCCGGTGGCGTTGCAAGCTCAGTCACTGTTGGTCCGGCGGCTGTGAGCGCGGCGGGTGTAGCGAAGGGAGCGAGTGCGTTTATCGCCGAGGACACTGTGGTCGCGACAGACGGCGGCACAGCAGCGGCAACCGAGGTTGCGACGTGGCCAGCAAACAATCGATCCACAACGCTCAACACCATACTCAAGTTGATCGGCCGAGGGATCACCGTGAGCCCAGTCCCGTGATCGGAAAACCCAACTATGATGGCCGTTTGCGTGGGGCGCAGGCGTTCGACCAGACGGGTCACCAGTGAGGCGTTACTGCCGTCAACAATGACGAGTCGCGCTTGTTCTCCCGTACGCACGGCTCGATACTGGCGTACGCGACGCCCCGAAACCAAGCGAAAAAACGTCTCAAACGTCGAATATTCAAACGTCGAAAAACCCACCAACGCAATCGCGTCGAAATTTGTCTGCACCGAGCCTGTCCCTTCCTTGTCACTGAAAAACGGCGCGCTACATCCCCCACGGATGGTCTTCGTTAAAGACTACGCGTTGCCCTCAACCTGCACGGCGGCGCGCCTCGTCTCTTTGTACGTTCAGTGGCGCGCAACAGCACCCAAACAATACCAAATGCGCAACGCAGGTTTAGCTCGTTGCGCAAACAAGTGGAATCTTTTGGTTGGCTAAGCTGCGGAGCGCTTTTGCGGCGCACACAGGACTGGGATTGTGGGGCAAATCGGCGCTGCGATGTAGCTCATTTGAAAGCGTTTTTTAAAACCAGATTCGTCTCAGTCGTCGCATCAAAGAATCCGAAGCGTTAAGCGGGTTTTGATGGGGGCAAGAAAAACAGGCTTGCCTCGCTCCAGGCATGCCACGCACCGGGTCGTTGTCTGATCGAGCGCTCGAGCGCGTTCACTGCGCCTTGTAGCGCCGATTGCTGGGCTCCAACAACCAGTCTCTCAACACGCAATACAGGCTCCAAGGTAGCGCGATCCCACTGACCTACGAATACATACACAGGCGCATTCGCACGTTGCGCCAACTCCAATAACGTCGGCGGAAAATACGCGTCGCGCCCGAGAAACCGGACTCGCTCCACGCGATCAACCAAAGGCGGCGGCAGATCGATGAGGCCGATGACACTCGTTGATTGTTTCCACGCGCGAAGGGTTTGCCGCGCGGCGTTACCATCGTCGGTCGCGATCAGTGGCGCGTTGCACACTGCTTCGACGCAACGCATTCGAAAAGCACCCAGAGCAAAACTCACTCGCTCCAACAAGCCGCCGCTCGCGCTGCCTCGGCGCATCACAATCGACACAGGCTGCGCACGATCTCGGAGCCAGCGCGTCATCCACCAACCGCCGCCATAGTGGAACGTGAGGAAAAGTGCGGGCGTTTGCAGCGTCTCAGGCGCATCGATGCGACCATGTCGCGCAAACCACGCCACGGGGCGAGTGAGCGAAATCCAAAGATCCGCATGATCCGTTAAACGCGTGAAGCGCAGGTCACGTTCAGCAGCGTGCACATCGGCCTCAGGCAAATAACTTGGCAGCGAAGACCTCAGCCCAGCGCTCTCGAAGCGGTAGAGGTGTGCGGAGCGCTCCACCCATTTCACCAAGCGTCGTCGCAGTGGCATCGGCGAAATCGCGAACAAGCATGGCAAAAACAGCACATCACGCAGCCGCTCCCACAACGTCACGCGCTCTGCGGGCTGACTATCGCGCGACACCAGCGCCGTCCCCAAGAGCACCAACACCATGCCGAGCATCATGTTGACGGTGAACGGCTCATCGAGAAACAACCAACCCCAAAACGCCGCAAACGCCGGAAATAGAAACGCCACGCTTGAGGCGCGCTGCGGGCCGATCACTTGAATCAAGTTGAAAAACAAAATGTAGGCCGCCGCTGTGCACCCCAGCGCCAGCGCTGCCACCGCTGTCCATGCGCCGAGCGACGGCAGGTGCGTGGGCACGGCGAAGAGCGCCGGTAGCGTCAGCCAAATCGTTGCGCCCCACACCATGCCCGTTGCGCCCACGATGCCCGGAATATCAGAGAGAAAACGTTTGATGAGAAAACTGGCCGTGGCGTACATTGCAGCCGCCGCAAGGCACGCGAGTACACCCGCAATCACCATCGGCGTTACTCGAACTGGCTGCAAACCCACCAACACCATCACGCCAACGAACGCCAATGCGATACCCAGCCACTTGGTAAAGCCTAAGCGCGCCTTAAACCAAAACGCGGCAATGAGCGCGCTCCAAATCGGCGTGGTCGAATTGGCAATCGCGCTGTAACCGGCGGGAATGTAGAGCGCAGCGAAGCAGTAGGCGATGAACGGAATGGCGGTATTGACGCCGCCAACCAGGAGATATTTTTTCCAATGCGTTTGGAAGTGCAGCGGATAGCGAAGCGCAGCGATCACCGCCACCATCACCACGCACGCCATCAAAACGCGCGCGCCGGCCAACGCAAACGCGCCGAATTCCGGCGCCGCGATGCGCATGAACATGAACGCTGCGCCCCACACAGCGCCCAGCAGCAAAAGCTTGAGAAACGATTGCGTGCTCATGGACGCGCACTCACAGATTCAGTGTAACGACTCGCCTTAGGTTCAGCTTTTACCGTCAAGACCAAACAAATATTGGGGTACGTGAAAGAAATACGGTCTTTCAAAAGATATTTAAAAGGCTTGCTAGCCCACGCATTATTTGGCTTTTGATTAGAAAGCTGTTTGCTGTGCTCTATTTTTTCGCGGCGGCGACTTCCGCTGCCAACTCCGCGCCCGTTTTGTAGTGCGCAACCTTGGCGATTGTCGTGCGTTTGGTTCGGTGCACGAGCGCGTTGCTGCCGCTGATCTCTTCGCTCCAATACTTGTTGGCAAGCGCGATATTTTTCTGTGGTTCAAGCATGAACGCATCGCGCGAACCGCGGCCGCCAAACATGTAGAGCTTGCCGCCGATCATCACAAACGAATCCGCGTCGCCGCCCCACGGAATGCTGTAGACGATGCCATTGGAGCAGTAGCCGCCGAATTCGGGCAAATATTTCGCAGGCTCTTTATCGAAAAGCGCTTTGTTCTCTGCTGACGAAAAGTAGAACGTGATGTTTTCAAACGTACTCTTGATCGCGGGATTGCCTTGCTTGTAGCCACCACCGGGTAGCCAGTACGCCACGACGTCGGCGCCTTTAAGCATCACCCGCGCATTGCCGTCCATTTCATGCACGTTAGCCGGTGAAATTTTTCCGCCTGGATTTTGTGTGATGAGCGGCGCGCAGGCAGTTAAGGCAAGTACGGCAGCTACTAACAGAGCCAATGTAAAACGCGGCATGATGATCTCCTGTGGGGATCGTATTGTAGGTCGTCGAACGGCGGAAACTGCACCGCTCACAACACGAGACTAACCCAACACTGGCCCAATGAGCGAAGCCAACAACGCGGTCACATGACGTTGCGCCTCGCTGTCCGGTCGACGCGATGCTGTCGCCAACGCCACGCGGCTACGGAACGGATTTCCGACAAACGCTTTCGCGCTGAGTTTGTCGACATCGGGCGAAGACAACAACGCTGACCGAGGCAGCACGCCATAGCCGTGCCCGGCTGCGACCAGCGCGAGGATGGCGCTCACGCCGTCGACCTCGGCAGCGATGGTGGGTTTCAAACGTTTCTCCGCGAGGCGCGACTCCACCATCACGCGTGTTGCATGGGGATGAGACGGCAATACGAGCGGCAGTCGAGCGAGTGTGCTCAGGCCGACTTTTGTACCCAAAACCGGATCAGCATGGGTCGACGAAGCAATTAAATAGCGCGCTTCTTCTCCCAATGGTTGCAGCACCAAGTCTCGGCCCGGAATCGCGTTGTAGAGCACGGCACAGTCGAGCGAGCCATTTCTTAACCAATCAAGCAAATGACTCGATAAGCCTTCGCGAAGTGACACTCGAAGCGCTGGAAAGCGGCTACGAAGCGCTTGCAAAAGGGGCACCGCAATCAGTCGACAAAGGCTTGGCGGCAGTCCAACTGCAATACGACCCGCCACCTCCGCATCGGGCGAACGCACCGATGCCACCGCCCGTTCGCACTGATGCAAGATACCGCTGGCATGTTCCAAAAGCAATCGACCTCGGTCGGTCAAGCGCACACCACGGCCGTGCCGAACAAACAGGTGTGCGCCGAGTTCGGATTCGAGTAGCCGCACGTGCCGACTCAACGCCGGTTGCGCGATGTCGAGCGCGTCACTTGCTCGAGAAAAGCTTCCCAGATCGGCGACCCGGGAGAAGTATTCCAGTTGCTTCAAATCCATCGCTTGTTGATCCCGCTCGCTTTGCAAAGCTATAACAAAATGATATAGCTAATAGTGTGATATTGACATTGATCGTTTTGGCAAACCGCCACACAATACCGCTATGACCTCCTTTATTCCATGCGCATTGATGCGCGGCGGTACCTCCCGCGGACCATTTTTTTTGGCAAGTGACTTGCCAAGCGACACGGTTCTGCGCGAGCGCGTGTTGCTTGCTGTCATGGGCTCTCCCGACGCGCGACAGATTGATGGGCTCGGTGGCGCTGATCCCCTAACCAGCAAGGTAGGCATCGTCTCGCGCTCCACCGCGCCTGGCGTTGATCTCGACTTCTTGTTCGCCCAAGTATTAATCAACGAGGCGCGCGTTGACACCACGCCCAACTGCGGCAACATGCTCGCCGCCGTAGTGCCGTTCGCGCTTGAAACCGGGCTTGTGAAAGCACAAGGCGACGCGACTACGCTGCGCGTTAAAACACTCAACACCGGCACACTCGCCGACATCACCGTGCAAACGCCCAGCGGACGGGTGAGTTACGTCGGAGACACGCGAATCGATGGCGTGCCCGGCACGAGCGCGCCGATTTCTATCGCGTTTTTGGACACCGCTGGCTCGGTGTGCGGGGCGCTGCTGCCCACGGGGCATTTGATCGATACGTTTGACGGCGTTGAAGTGACGTGTATCGACAACGGCATGCCAGTGGTTGCAATACGCGCCGCTGATGTGGGCATGACGGGCTACGAATCTCGCGACACGCTCAACACCAACACCACGCTGAAAGCCCGTATCGAATCGATTCGCTTGCAGGCGGGGCGGGCGATGGGCTTGGGCGACGTGCGCAAAAAAGTCGTGCCGAAAATGAGCTTGGTGGCAGCGCCAAAAGCCGGCGGCGCACTCTGCTCGCGCACCTTCATTCCGCATGATTGCCACGCCAGCATTGGCGTACTCGGCGCTGTCACGCTCGCCACCGCTGCGGCGATGCCAGGCACTACAGCTGCGACGGTCGCTTCGGTTCGAAAGCTGATGGATGGCAAGCAACGCATTTCCGTAGAACATCCCAGTGGCGAATTCACGCTCGAGCTTCGACGAAGCGCCAGCAACCCAGACCAAGTTGAAAGCGCCGCCCTACTGCGAACGGCGCGGCTCATCATGCGCGGTGAAGTAATGATTTCAGTTGAGGAAGCCCCATGATCATTGACTGCCACGGCCACTACACCACCGCACCCAAGGCGCTTGAGCTTTGGCGCACACAGCAAATTGCGGCGTTTGACGCGGGCGCCTCATTGCCCAGCAGCGCGAGCCTTGTAATCTCGGACGACGATATTCGCGAGTCTTTAGAAAGCGCGCAAATTCGTATTCAACGAGAGCGCGGTACGGATTTAACGATCTTCTCGCCCCGCGCGAGTTTCATGGCGCATCACATCGGCAACCAGGCGGTGAGTGAGCAGTGGGCGAGTCTGTGTAACGAGCTGATTTATCGCGTTACGCAGCTCTATCCCTCAAACTTTGTTGGCGCTTGCATGCTGCCGCAGTCGCCCGGCGTGTCGCCAGCGAACTGCGTGGCCGAGTTGCGTCGATGCGTAGATGAGTACGGGTTCGTTGCTTGCAATCTCAATCCCGATCCGTCGGGCGGCCATTGGCGCGAACCGCCGCTCACCGATCGTTGGTGGTATCCCGTGTATGAGGCGATGGTCGAGCTCGATGTGCCCGCGATGGTGCATGTCAGTACGAGCTGCAACGCTTGCTTTCACACGACTGGCGCGCATTACTTAAACGCTGACACCACCGCGTTTATGCAGCTTATGACGGGGCAACTCTTCAAGGATTTTCCAACGCTCAAATTCATCATTCCCCACGGCGGCG
>JAAFHR010000019.1 GCA_013298455.1 Betaproteobacteria bacterium
ATGATGAGCGTGACCAGTAACACCGGCACGGCGATCATTGCCATCGCCGAGCCCCAAGCGGCTCGCGGATTGGCGATCCAGCGGTCAATACGGCTCGCCAAATGCGTGCTCGTTTGCTTGAGCGCGGCCTTCATCGATTCGGGGATCGCTACTCGACGATCAAGCTCGATGAGCTCACCGCTGTGCAGCCTCAGCGCCGTGACGTATTCGTCCGTGTCGGTCGCCGGGCAAAACGCGTCGTGCGGATGCTCGACCAACGAGCCGTCTGCAAACTGAATGACCCAAGGCGAGCCCGATGAAGAGCGCGACAGGCGTACGCTCTGTCCGGCGTTATCGCGGCCGTCAAAGAGTCTGCCAGCAATCTGTTCATCCATGCTCACCAGCCTAGCTCAATGTCAAACTGCTCGCTGATTCCCTCTGCGATTGCGCTCTGTGATTCGCTGGGTAGGGGTGGCAGAGGAAATGACGTCCAGTCACCAGCCAGTGAAACCTCGATCTGTGCCACTCGCCAACGGGCAAACTTCACGTTTGCCCACGGTATCAGGAGCCCAGCGCTGAGCATGCCAGCCACGCCGAGCCCGCCGGCCAAGCGCGCGGCTTTGTTGGGATCCATCTGGCTCATAAACAGCATTTGGTCGTTGACATTGAGATGATTCAAAACGAAATTGAGCCGCCGCGTCCGGCCAAAGGCCACAGCGCAAACCCCCAGCAGCAGGTAGGCGGCAGTTTGCATCAGTGAGCGCAAATCGGGTTGCGGGATAAGCGCCGCCAAGCCCATCAAAACGCCAAAGAGCAACACCATCAAAAACATGAACGCTTTTCCGCTTCGCCACATCATCCAAAAGATCGCTCGCGGCGTGGTGGTGAGATTGACCTTTGCATTGCCCCAAGACGCATTCGAGAAACGGTGCCACAACAGCTGGCTGGTGACGTAAGGCCAAACGCCAATGCCAAGCACGATCGACAAAAGGCTAAACACCATCACCGAAGCGCCTTCGTTGTCTAGACGCCCCGAAAACTGTAAGTACACGAAGAGTGATGTCGTTGCACCCGCTATCCACAGCGGCCAACGAATGGCGCGAGCATTGGGCTGAAATGAAAAACCCACGTTGCGGTAGCGAAGTGTTCGCCACTTAAAGGCAAACGAATGCGTGATGATCCATGGCGCTGGCAGAAATGCCAGCAACACCAGCAGCCATGAACTTCCCGGCTGCCACCACGTTAGCGCGGCCCCCACCAAGACGATGGCAGTCGCAAGCAAACGTCCGCGCAGAATCGCGCTGGGACGGCCTCGGTACTCAAACGATGCGCCGTCGAGCAAGTGATGGCGCGCCAAGTACCGTGCGATGCGAACTTTTGCCCAAGCGGAATAGATCCCCAGCGTCGCAAATTTGAGCGCTTGGCAAGTGGCCCATAGCCGAAAAAATTCGCGACTGGTGCCGGTAAATTGGAGGCTCAGGCGAGTGGCTGCTCGATGCGCTTGAATTTGCTCGGGTGTTGGTCCGTTTACTGGATCCGCAGGCTCTGGTGTGGCGTCTCTCTCGGAGACTGAGCCATCTTCGCCTGGAAGCTTCGCCCGAGCAATCGGGGGTGGCGCATCAAACGGGTTTTTCCAGTAAGGCATCGCGATTCGTCTCCCCTCGACATGAACACCCGGTGCTTGACGACTGCGCAGCCCCAAACTGTCATTGCGATTTCATGCTAGCCGACCCCGCTTGTTTTGAGATGTCGTCTGAACCTATCAACGCCCCTCGACTAAGATTATCGTCATGAAACCGCATAGCCTCGACGCCTACTGGATGCCCTTCACGCCCAATCGTGATTTCAAAGCTGCCCCACGCTTGGTTGCTTCCGCGCAGGGAGTTTGCTACCAGACCGAAGACGGGCGCAGCATTTTGGATGGCACATCGGGGCTGTGGTGTGTGGGCGCGGGTCATCGTCATCCGAAAATCTCTGAGGCGATGAAAGCGCAGATTGATGTGCTCGATTTCGCTTCGAGTTTTCAGGTCGGACATCGGGGGGCGTTTGAGCTGGCCGAGCGGATTGCAGACATTGCGCCAGCGGGGCTTGACCGGGTGTTTTTGGTCAACAGTGGCTCCGAGGCTTGCGACACGGCGATGAAGCTTGCGCTTGCCTATTGGCGGGTTCGCGGCGAAGGGCAGCGCACGCTGTTTGTAGGTCGCGAGCGGGGTTTTCACGGCGTGGGTTTTGGCGGCATTTCGGTGGGAGGGATGGTCAACAACCGAAATGCGTTTGGCACGTCGCTTCTGCGAACCGATCATCTTCGAGCCACTTGGGAGCCGAGCGAACAGGCCTTTGTGCGCGGCCAGCCAGAGCACGGCGCGGCGATGGCCGATGAGCTTGAAAAGCGCATCATTGCGCTGCACGGCGCGGCCAATATTGCGGCCGTGGTCGTTGAGCCGATTGCTGGATCAACAGGCGTGCTGGTGCCACCGAAAGGTTACTTAAACCGGCTTCGAGAGATTTGTGATCGGCATCAGTTGCTGCTCATTTTTGATGAGGTGATTACAGGTTTTGGTCGCACTGGAAAGATGTTTGCATCGCAGACGTTTGACGTGACGCCCGACATGATTTTGTTCGCGAAAACGATCACCAACGGCGCCGCGCCGCTCGGTGGCGTCATCGTAAAGCGCGAGATTCACGACACCTTGATGCAGGGGCCGAAGCATTTGTCGGAGTTGATGCACGGCTACACCTGCTCGGGCCATCCGCTCTCCAGCGCCACGGCGCTGGCGATGCTCGATGTGATCCAAAGCGAAAATTTGATTGGGCGTGTGAACGAGCTCACGCCGCACTTCACCGATGCCGTGCATTCGCTGGCGAGCGCTCCAAACGTTGTGAGCATTCGAAACTTTGGGTTGGCGGCGGGCGTTGAGCTTGCGGCGCGTGAGGGCGCGGTGGGTCAGCGCGGCTTCGAAGCACAGGCGCATGCGTTCAAGCACGGCTTGCTGACGCGAGCGCCGGGCGACACGCTGGTACTCGCGCCGCCGTTTATCACCACCCGCGATGAGGTGGATCAAATGGTCGAGGCGCTGCGGCGGGCGATTGCAGACACGCCGTGAGGGTGCGGGTGCTTCCTGCCCTTGCTAACGCCGCGTCCTTCGGAGTCAGCCCGCGAATCGCGGCTCAATGATGCCCGCAGCATGCGGCGCATCGAGGCGGATGGCGTAGAGCCCGCCTGCGTTTGGCATGGCGCTGAGTTCATCGTCCGTCATGCGCGTTCTGGCGGTGGTGATGTAGAGCGTGCGCAGATCCGCGCCGCCGAAGGTGCAGCACGTCGGGTTCGGTACGGGCACATGAATGATTGCGAGTAGTTCGCCTTGGGGCGAGAGTTTTTCCACGCGCCCGCCTTGAAACATCGCAACGTATAGATTGCCGTCGGCATCAACGCAAGCGCCGTCGGGGCGGCCGCTCGGCGGGTCGTATTCGCGCAGAACTCGGCAGTTACTGATGTCGCCCGTTGCGCCGTCGAAATCGAATGCCCAGAGCACGTGAGCGGGCGTGTCGGCGAGCGTCATCGTTTTGCCATCGGGCGAAAAGGTGATGCCGTTAGTGATGGTCGTCGGATTGGCTCGGATGCTGAAGCGGCCGTCGGGATCAAGTCGATACACCGTGCCGCCGGTTTTGTCCCGCGGTTCCCACATGGTGCCAGCCCAGAAGCGGCCTTGTAGATCGCAGCGACCGTCGTTGAAGCGGGCGCTCTTTGGATCGAAATCGGGGCTGGCGAGCGGGAGCACATCGCCGCCAAACGCCGTAATTCGGGCGTAACCGCTTCGAAGACCCGCAATAAAACCGCCGCGTTGGTCCTGCGCGAAACAGCCGATGTTTTGGCCGATATCCATCGATTCGTTTTGCCCCGTGACGGGATCGAAGCGGTGCAGGGCGTTGCCGTTGATGTCGACCCAGTAGAGGCGCTGAACGTCTGCGTCCCAGCGGGGGCATTCGCCGAGCGTTGCCCGGGCATCGAGCACTAGGTTTGCGGTCAAGTTGCTAAGATTATTCTTGGTCATATAGATGATATAGATGACTTAGGGCGTTCTCTATGCTATTCTGCCCTTGTCGCGGTTCATGCCCTCGTTGTAGGGGCGGTTCCACCGCGGAGGTTGCGCAATTTCTGACGTTGTTGTTCCACCAGAATCGCGGTGGAACCGCTCCTAACAGTTGTTTTCCGTCACCATTTTTCGTCGAGCGCTTAACGTGTCTAACACCCCAAAAAAGACCGTCGATCAACTCCGAAGCCAACGCTGGCTGGCGGGCGATGGCATGCGCACGTTTTCGCATCGCGCTCGTCTCGCACAAACCGGTTGGAATCGCTCGGATTTCATGGGTCGGCCGGTCATTGGAATCCTCAACACGTGGAGTGACATTTCGACCTGCCACAGCCACCTTCGAGAGCGCGCTCAGAAAGTGCGCGAAGGCGTCATTCGTGCGGGCGGCTGGCCGATTGAATTGCCCGCCATGAGTTTGGGCGAGGTGTGGGTCAAGCCCACGACCATGCTCTACCGAAATTTTTTGGCGATGGAAGCCGAAGAACTCATTCGCTCGCACCCGATTGACGGCGTGGTGCTGATGGGTGGCTGCGACAAAACGACGCCGGCGCTATTGATGGGCGCGTTTTCGGTCAATCTGCCGTGCATTTTCATTCCTGCGGGCGCGTCGAGCAATTCAGCGTTTCGCGGTGAAAAAGTCGGCACCGGCACGCACACCATGAAGTACTGGAACGAACGTCGAGCGGGTCGTTTCGGCGATGACGATTGGCAAGCGCTTGAGGGCTGCATGACCCGCTCACCGGGCACGTGCAACACAGCGGGCACCGCGAGCACCATGACTGCGGTGGCTGAAGTTTTGGGCTTCACGCTGCCCGGCGCGCAATCGATTCCGGCGATGGACTCGCATCATCCACGGATGTGCAGCGAAGTCGGCGAGCGCATCGTTGCGATGGTATTTGAAGACTTGAAACCGCGAGACGTTGCCACCGAAGCGAGCTTTCACAACGCCGTAAAAACGGTTTTGGCGATTGGCGGCTCAACCAATGCCTGTGTGCATTTACCCGCGATGGCCGGACGCGTGGGTGTGAACCTGCCGCTTGATGTGTGGGAGCGCTACAACCAAGACGTGCCCGTGCTTGCCAACATCATGCCAGCGGGCGATGCGCTGATGGAAGATTTTTTCTTCGCGGGCGGTTTGCGCGCGATGCTTTCTCGGATCGCGCCGCAGCTTGATTTGACGTGTTTAACCGTCACCGGAAAAACGCTTGGCGAGAACATCGCGGGCGCCAAAGTGTTTGACGAGAACGTGATTCGTCCGCTCGATAACCCCGTCGCAACTCAGGCCATTGCTGTGGTCAAAGGCAATTTAGCGCCGCGTGGTGCCGTGATGAAACCGAGCGCTGCTTCGACGCACTTGCTCAAGCACACCGGGCCTGCCATCGTGTTTGAAAACTTCGCCGATATGGTGGCGCGGATAGATTCGCCAGATTTGGACGTCACCAAAGACTCAGTGTTGGTGCTCAAAAATGTAGGCCCCGTCGGCGCGCCCGGTATGCCTGAAGCGGGCAATTTACCCATCCCGAAAAAGCTCTTGGCTGAGGGCGTGCGAGACATGGTGCGAATCAGCGACGCGCGAATGAGTGGCACGCATTACGGCACTTGCGTGCTGCATGTGTGCCCGGAAGCCGCAGTCGGTGGCGCACTGGCGTTGGTGCAAAACGGTGATCTGATCTCGCTCGACGTGCCCGCCCGAACGATTGAGTTGCAAGTGTCCGAAGCCGAGCTCGCCCAACGCTTTGCTGCATGGCAACAAGCTAAACCCGCCACAATGCGTTACAACCGAAGCTACGCCGCGCTTTATCAACAACACGTTACGCAAGCGGACGAAGGTGCCGATTTCGATTTTTTACAAGGCAGCGAATTACTTCCAGAGCCCACGATTTTTTAGAACGAGATGACGTCGCGCCTCGCGCTAGGACGACGTGACTTCGGCACTAGGACGCGATGCAAGATTGCTGTGAAACGAACTTTACGAATACCAAAGGAGAAACGACGGTAGAGGACGAAATGACGACGCGGCTTCGCCGCTAGGACGACGTGCCTTCAGCACTATGACGCGATGTCTCGAACGTCGCTTCATTGATGTGTCGAAATCTCGTCCTAGCAGCAAAGCTGCGTCGTCCTAGCGGCGAAGCCGCGTCGTCATCTCGTCCTTGAACATGCTCATTAATCCATTTAAGCAAGCTTTGCTCAAACGTCAGCGACTGGTTGGCGGCTGGTTTATGTCGGCCTCTCCTGTGATGGCTGAGCTCATCGCCAATGCGGGGTATGACTTTGTCGTGATCGACATTGAGCATTCCACGGCGAGCACCCATGATTTGCATCCGCTTTTGCAAGCGGTGGCTGAAACCAAAACGCAACCCGTCGTTCGCATGGCGAGCCACGACAAAACGCAGATTAAATTTGCGCTCGATATGGGCGCGATGTCGCTCTACTTCCCGATGGTCAACACAGTCGCTCAAGCCGTTGAATTGGCGCGAGCTTGCCGTTATCCGCCATTCGGGGATCGCGGTTTTGCGCGGATGCACCGCGCGAGCCGCTACAACACCATTCCTGATTATGTGGAGCGAATCAATCACGAAGTGTGTGTGATCGCCCAGCTTGAAACGCCCGAAGCGATGGCCAATGCGATGCAAATTTCGCAGGTGTCGGGCATCGATGGCTTGTTCGTAGGCCCCGGCGATCTATCGGTGTCGCTCGGGCATGGTGGCGATACGACCCATCCCCAAGTCAAAGAACTGATGGCGGAGGTGGGTGGCTACTGTGCTCGCGCTGGCGTGCCGCTCGGCACTGTGATGCCGACACCAGAGATGGTCGCTTGGGCCTATTCGGTGGGCTACAACTTCGTCTCTCACGCCAGTGATTTGGGCTTGCTGATGGGGGCTGCAAAAGGCGGCATCAGCAAAATTCGCGATCTGATGAACGACGTGCCGATGGACGGCACACCTACTCAAGCCGCAACCAGCGCTTACTGATTCGATATGGACTTCACAGCATTTGATCGATTAATCGCCTTTGGTCATAACGCCACCAATGGCGCATTGCATGTCGGCTCCGCGGAGGGCAAGCAATACGCCGTCTCAGTGGCGACATTTGGCCCCGGCGTGTTTCGCTTACGCATCAATCCCATCGCCAAACCCGATTACGGTTTGTTGGTTTGGAACAGCGACACATCGACCGACATCAAGCTGCACGATGGTGGCTGCGAAGTGTCAGCAGGCCGCGCTCGCCTAACGCTCCAGAGCAGCGAGCGAAGCGCGATGAAGCTCACGCTGAGTCATCGCGGCAAAACGATACTTTGCAGCATCGAAGACGAGCAGTTTCGTGGCATGGCCAAACCGCTCGAAGCCGAACGTATCGCTGCGTTTGGCTTGACCGAGCACCGCGCTGTGATGTCGCTCTCGCTCGACACTGAAACCCCTGTTTACGGGCTCGGTGAAAAGGGCGCGGCGCTCAATAAACGTGGCCAACTCGTTACGTCGAAAGTCGACGACGCGCTGGGGGTTAGCACGGATCTCGCCTACAAGAACACGCCGTTTGCTTGGGCGATTACACCCAATGGTTGCTGGGGTGTTTTGACGCACACCACGGTTGACGTGGCGCATGGTGTGGGCCACGCGCAGTGGTCAAACCGAAGCTACGTGATCGTTGCCGAAGAGCCGCAGCTGGATGTTTTCTTAATCGCAGCCGACACGCCAGCGCAGGTGATAGCGGCCTATCACCGCTTAACCGGCAAGCCAGAAAACGTGCCGCTCTGGTCGCTCGGTGCTTGGATTTCGCGGGCGTATTACAAGGACGAAGCCGACATCATGGCCACCGCTCATGAGCTTCGCGATCGCAAGTTTCCGGCCGATGTAATCACCTTTGACGGCCGCGCTTGGCAAGACACGCCCACGCGCTTTCACTTCAATTTCGATCCTTCGCGCTATCCCGATCCGACGCGCGTGATCGACAACCTCAAGGCGCTCGATTACAAGATTTGCTGCTGGGAGTATCCGCTCGTTTCAATCAATCATCCGCAGTACAGCGAGTACAGAGACAACAACTATTTTTTGAAAAACCAAGACGGCAGCGAACTCGTTTTCCATTGGGACACGGGCAAGAAAACGACCCCCTTTGGCCCCACCCTCACGCCGCTGCCGCCCTCAGGATTGGTCGATTTCACGAACCCGGCGGCCTATGCTTGGTGGCGCGACGAACACAAAAAGTTGTGGGCCGTTGGTGTGGACACGATCAAGAGTGATTTCGGTGAACAAGTACCCGCCAACGCGCTTGCTTTCAACGGGGATACGGGCGCACGAGTTCACAATGTGAATGCGCAGCTCTACAACCGCTGCGTGTGGGATGCCTCGGTCGAAGCCTACGGCGATCAAGCCTGTTTGTGGGGACGCGCTGGTTGGATCGGCACGCAGCGCCACCCGCTGCAATGGGGCGGTGATCCGCAAAGCGATTGGGGCGGTTTCGCAAATAGTCTGCGGGCGGGCTTGAATCACGGGCATTCCGGTTCGCCGTTTCATGCGACGGATGTGGGCGGTTTTTACGGCGCGAATCAACCCGAACCCGCGCTCTATCTGCGCTGGGTACAGGCCGCGATCTTCTCGTCACACTTCCGAATCCACGGCATCGGTGCACGAGAGCCGTGGGCGTTTGGACGTCAAGTCGAAAAAATTTCGCGCGAGTTTTTTGAGATTCGCTACAAGCTGCTCCCCTATCTGCGCGGTGCTTGCGATCTGGCCGTTTCAACGGGGCTTCCCGTCATGCGCTCGATGGCGTTGATGCACGCTGATGATCGCGTTGCTCGCAGTTTTGAGATGCAGTTTTACTGCGGTCCGCACATGATTGTGATGCCGGTGCTCAATCGCGAAGGCAACGTCGAGGGCTACCTGCCCGACACACCGGGCGGCTGGTACGACCTGTGGAGCGGCATGCACGTTGATGGCGGCGAAGTCATCACGCTCAACTACGATCTAGAGCGGATTCCGGTGTTTGTCAGAGCCGGTGTTGCATTACCCATCGGCCCCGTTGTGCAATCAACTGCACCACTCGAAGGCGACACGCCGGTGGTCGCCGTTGCAGAATTCGGCGCGATGCCCAAGGGCGGCTATGACGTTTGCGCTAGAGGAAAAGCGCTTACGAAAGATGGCAACGCGTGGCGCTCCTACGATCAGAAAATCAACACGGTAAAGAGGTTCCTATGATTTCGTCATTCGTCCTTCGTCCTTCGTCTGGTCTTCAAAATGGCTAATGTTCAACTTAAAAACGTCGTCAAACAATTTGGCGAAACCAAAGTCATTCACGGCATCGATCTCGATATCAAATCGGGTGAGTTTGTGGTGTTTGTTGGCCCTTCGGGCTGCGGCAAATCCACGTTGCTCCGGATGATTGCCGGGCTGGAAACCACCACCTCGGGCGACATCATCATCGGCGAGCAACGCGTGAACGATGCCCCGCCACGATCCCGAGACATCGCCATGGTCTTTCAAGACTATGCGCTCTACCCACACAAGAGCGTGTTTGAAAACATGGCGTTTGGTCTGCGATTGCGGAAAACGTCCGAGGACGAAATCAAACGTCGGGTGAATGACGCAGCAGCGATCTTGCAGATCGAGCACCTGCTGGAGCGAAAGCCGCGCCAGCTATCCGGCGGTCAGCGACAGCGCGTCGCAATGGGCCGTGCGATTGTTCGCGATCCCAAAGCGTTTTTGTTTGACGAACCGCTCTCAAACTTGGATGCGCAGCTTCGAAACGAAATGCGCACCGAAATCAAAAAGTTGCATCAGCGCTTGGGGCAAACGATCATTTACGTCACCCACGATCAGGTTGAAGCAATGACGCTTGCGGATCGGATCGCTGTGCTCTCTGCTGGGCGGGTCATTCAATACGCCTCACCCGATGAGATTTACAACCGCCCCGCAGCAAAGTTCGTCGCGGGATTCACCGGCTCACCGTCGATGAATTTCTCGGCCGCCACGTTGAGCGCTACGGGAGACAGCGCACGGATTGCCGGCGTTGACATCGCGCTCGGCTACGCACGACCCAGTGCGGCGGGAAAACCTGTGACATTTGGCGTGCGACCGGAAGACATCACCGTCGGCGGCAGCATCCCGGCTCGCGTTGTGGTGTTGGAGCCGTTGGGCGCCGAAACACTAGTGACGCTTTCTGTGGGTGACTCCGCGAGCGCTCCCGTTGAGATGGTCACACGTGTTTCACCGAACTTAGCGCTTAAGCCCGGTGATGCGATTACGGTCGCGATGAATCCCGCTAAAACGCATGTGTTTGATCTCAAGACCGAACTGGCCATCACGTCCTAATACTTTCCGATACGTCCCAATCGATACTTTTCGAAATTTACTTACCAAGGAGGAACCATGAATATCAAAAAACTCGTACTGGCTGCCACATTGGCATCCATCGCTGCTGGCACCGCGTGGTCGCAAACGACGCTGCGCATCTTTACGGGCGGTCAGCAGCGCCCCGACGTCATGCGAAAGATTGCTGACGAATACGAAAAGCGCACGCCCGGCGTGAAGATCGCTGTTGAAGTGGGCGGCGCAACCTCTGACGCACAGCAGCAGTACCTCAACACCGTGCTGACCTCGAAAGACAGCGTTTTGGATGTGGTGCTGATTGACGTAATTCGCCCTGCGCAGTGGGCCGCTGCGGGTTGGGCGGAGCCGCTCGATGCCTACTTGGGCGCGGATCGCCAGAAGGTCTTATCGCAGTACATGAAAGCCTATGTTGATGCCAACGTGGTCAATGGCAAAGTGATCTCGCTACCGTACTTTGCCGATGCGCAGTTTTTGTATTACCGCAAAGACCTGCTCGAAAAATACAAACGCTCCGCACCAAAAACGTGGGACGACTTGATGGAAACCGCGCAGATCATCATGCAAGGAGAAAAGAATCAAAACCTGCGTGGTTTTGAGACGGCAGGCGCTCCGATTGAGGGTACGGTGTGTACCTACCTCGTTCCGCTCTGGGGCGAAGGCTCTGACATCACTAAAAACGGCAAGCTGAATTTGGATACGCCCGAAGCGCGTGCGCCGTTTCAGCTGATGGGTCGCCTCAAGCAATCGGGCGTGCTCTCGCCGAACGTCGGTGAAATTGCCACGGATCGTATCCGCATCAACATGCAAGCGGGCAATTTGATCTTCGCGCAAACGTGGGGCTACGTGTGGAATCGTTCGCAAAACGATGCCGACAGCCAAGTCAAAGGCAAGATCGGTGTGGCTGTGTTGCCATCGTCAAAAACTGGCAAAGGCGCAACCTGCATCGGTGGCTGGCAACTGGCTGTGAGCGCGTTCTCGAAAAACAAGGCCGAAGCTGCGAAGTTTGTGCGCTATCTCTCGTCGCCTGAGGTCTCGAAAATGCAAGCTATCGCTGCGTCGCATTTGCCGGTGTTCCCAAGCGTATACAAAGACAAAGAGGTGCTCGCGGCTAACCCATGGTTCGAGTTCGCAGGCCCTATCGTAGAAACGGCCAAAGCGCGCCCTGTCACACCACGTTACCAAGAGGTCTCCGACACCATTCGCTCGAACATGAACGCGTATTTGTCGGGCACCAAAACCACCGACGTAGCGCTCGGCGATATGCAGAAGCGCTTGTCGCCGGTGTTTAAGTAATCGAGAAACTCCCTCTCCCCTTGTGGGAGAGGGTTGGGGAGAGGGGGAAGGTGAAATGGAGATCAGTCTTCGTTCTGCATTCAGGCGTCCCCCTCTCCCCTAGCCCCTCTCCCTCCGGGGGAGAGGGGAACCAACTGCTGCAGGAGCCCCCATGAAACCCACCAAAGACCTCTCAGAACGCACACTCGGTTGGCTGCTGTTGTCGCCGGTAGCGGTGCTCTTAGCCATCGTGGTGCTCTACCCGGTGGGGCAACTGATCTATTCGAGCTTCTTCACGATTCGTTTGACTGAGCCTTGGTTGGGTACGCCGTTTGTAGGCCTCGAAAACTATGCGCGAGCATGGGACGACGAGCGCTTTTGGGGCGCGCTGCAAAACACGGTGCTCTTCATCGTGGTGACTGTCCCCGGCTCGCTCGCCGTGGGTTTGGGCTTAGCGCTTTTGGCCAACATGCCGTTCAAACGAAAGTGGCCTGTGCGCTTGGCGCTCCTGTTGCCGTGGGCATTACCGCTAGTGTTTGCCGGTTTGATTTTTCGGTGGTTCTTTGATTACAAGCTCGGTTTTTTTAACGACATCTTGATGAAAATCGGCATCGCACCGCAAGCGTGGCTCACCGATCCGGTGCTCGCCAAAATTGCGATTTGCTTCACCATCATTTGGAAATCTTCGTCGTTCATGGCCTTGGTGCTTCTTGCAGGGTTGCAAGCGATTCCGAAATCGCTCTACGAAGCGGCCGAAGTTGACGGCGCGAGCAAATGGTTGCAATTCAAAGAAATCACCATCCCAATGTTGATGCCGGCGATTTTCGTCGCGCTGATTTTCCGCACGATCACGGCGATTCAAACCTTTGACATACCGTATGCCATGACGGGCGGCGGGCCGGGCGACTCCACCGAAACGCTCGCCATGTACATCCACAAAAACACACTCGATTTCTTGGATTTTGGCTACGGCTCAGCGCTCGCCACGATCATGTTTGTGGTGTCGATCATCGCCACCAGTGGCTATCTTCGCTACACCCAGCGCAGCGCCGGGAGAGACTGATGAATTTCGCCGCCCTCAAAACCAAAACCGTCGTCTGGTTCGCCGCGTTGATCGTGGTCGTCAACGGATTTTTTCCGGCGCTGTGGATTCTCTTCACATCGCTCAAAACGGAAAACGAACTCTTGCAGTTCCCGATCACTTACATTCCGCGTGATCCAACGCTCGTGAACTACTACCAAGCGTTTACTGAAAAACCGCTGCACTTGTTTTTGCTCAACAGTGTGATCGTGGCCGGAAGCTCCACAATCATCACCGTCATCGTTTCAGCGCTCGCCGCGTATGCCTTAACGCGCCTCCGGATGCCGCGTCGCAACCTCATCATGGGTTTACTGATGGCGGTAGCGATGTTCCCGCTCATTTCACTCATCGTGCCACTCTTTCAAGTGATGCGCGAATTGGGCTTGCTCAACACGTATCTCTCGCTCATCTTGCCCTACACAGTGCTCTCGCTGCCCGTTTGCACGCTCGTGATGGCGAGTTTTTTCCAAGACATTTCGCCTGATCTTGAAGCCGCTGCGATGGTTGACGGCTGCACTCGAGTCCAGGCGCTTTTCAAAATCGTGTTGCCGCTAGCGGCACCCGGCGTGTTCACTGCGGCGATCCTCGCATTCGTCAACGCGTGGGATGAGTTTTTGTTGGCCCTCACGTTTTTGTCGCGCGAAACGATGCGAACGCTCTCCGTGGGCATCACGCTGTACCAGGGCGAGTTCGCGTTCCCGTGGCCGTTGATTTCGGCCGCGCTGATTGTTGCCATCGTGCCAGTGTGCATCCTGATCGCGATTTTTCAGGAGCGTGTGGTCGGTGGTTTGACGGCGGGCGGGGTGAAGGGTTAGGCGATCCCGCCTTTACCCTTCAACACGCCGTATATTATAAGCTCGCAGCAAAATTCGTTTGTTATCGAGTAAACGCTGAAATTTAATAAACGGCAGTATCTACTTGGCGTTGATTGAAAAAGCGGTTGCCAAAAAAGTATCGGTGGTCAGTGCGCGTTACGTTCAATCGCACGGCGTTCTGACGTTACGCCGCCTGCTCGTAGGCCACATGCCCCGCCGCGATGGTGGCTCGAACCACGCCGGGCAACTCGTAGCCCAAAAACGGCGTGTTTTTCCCCGCACTTTTCATTGATGCCGCGCTGATCAGGCGATACGCACCCGGATCGAACACGCAGAGATCGGCGGCGCTACCAACACCTAGCGAACCCGCGCTGAGCCTTGCTGCTTTCGCTGGTCTGGCCGTGAGCATATTGATCGCGTCGCCTAGATCAATTTTGGCCGATTCCGCTAAGCGCAACGTGAGTGAGAGCAGCAGCTCCAAGCCGCTCGCGCCCGGTGCTGATTCAGAAAACGGCACTTGTTTCGCATCAATCGGCCGTGGTGTGTGATCCGACACGATGGCGTCAATCGTGCCGTCGATCACGCCTGCGATCAGCGCGTCTCGGTCGCGAGCGCTTCTGAGGGGCGGCGTGAGATGAAAATTCGCATCGAAGTAGCCAATGTCGAGATCGATCAAGTGCAAGTGATTGATCGACACGTCGGCACTCACACGTAAGCCAGCTTCTTTCGCGCGACGAATCGTTTCCACGCTCTGCGCAGACGACACCCGACACACGTGAAGCCTAGCGCCAGTGGCGCGCGCAAGCTCGATATGCGTGCCCAATGCGATGGCCTCAGACGCCGCAGGAATGCCAATCAATCCCAAGCGAGAGGCCACTTCACCGTCGTGCGCGGTACCGTCTTTTGAGAGGTGTGGATCGTCAGGTCGCAGCCATACGCCGTAGTCGTACGTCGCGGCGTATTGCATCGCTCTGAGCAGCACTTGGGTGTCGAGAATGGGCACTTCGGCTTGAGTAAAACCCACGCAGCCCGCATCAGCGAGCTTCGAGAGCTCTGAGAGTTGTTTACCCGCCAGCGCGCGAGTGAGCGCCCCCAATGGATACACATGCGTTGAATGAAATGACTGCGCGCGAAGCCGCAGCATGTCCACAAGGCCCGGCTCATCAAGCACGGGGTCAGTATCGGGCAGACACACCATCGAGGTAACACCACCGGCGGCGGCAGCGGCAAGCTCGGTCGCTAGCGTGCCTCGCTTCACGTGCGCCGCCAAATCCACCAAGCCCGGCGCCACCACGCAGCCCGCTGCCTTGATCTCTTTGTTAGCATGCCAATCAGCGGGCGCGTCGCCAATCGCCGCGATCTTGCCAGCGGCGATGAACACATCAGCCACCGTATCGATGTCCGATGCGGGATCGATCACTCGTCCGCCACGAATTGCGATCTTCATTTCGTGCTCCCCGCCAAAATCGCCATCACCGCCATTCGCACCGCAATACCGTAGGTCACTTGCGGCAAGATCACCGATTGATTGCCATCGGCCACGCGGGAATCGATTTCAATGCCACGATTCATCGGGCCCGGATGCAACACAATGGCATCGGGTTTGGCCAGAGCAAGTTTTTGCGGCGTGAGCCCGTAGCGTGAAAAATATTCACTGGCCGACGGTAGCAATGCGCCGTTCATTCGCTCGTTTTGTAGCCGCAGCATGGTCACCACGTCTGCGCCCTTGAGTCCTTCTTCGAGCGATGAAAACGTTCGTACGCCGAGCCGCGCGATGTCGGTTGGTAGCAGTGTGTGCGGCCCGATCACCCGAAGCTCGGGCACACCGAGCGTGGTGAGTGCGTGAATCTGCGAACGAGCGACTCGCGAATGCAGCACGTCTCCCACAATCGCAACGGTCAGCCTCGTAAAGTCTTTCTTGTACTTCCGAATGGTGAACACATCAAGCAAGCCCTGCGTGGGATGCTCATGTCGACCGTCGCCCGCGTTGACCACGTGAATGTGCGGCGCGGCATGCTGCGCAATCAAATGCGGTGCGCCGCTAGCGGAATGACGGATCACGAACATGTCGGCATGCATGGCGGTCAGATTC
>JAAFHR010000200.1 GCA_013298455.1 Betaproteobacteria bacterium
AGGGCGGTTTCGCCTTTTTCATTTTTCTGTTTGGCGTCTGCGCCGTATTCGAGCAGCATCTCGATGGCTTCGGTTTTGTTTTCTCGGGCGGCCATCATAAGCGCCGTTACACCGTTCGCCCCCGCTGCGAGCGGATTTGCGCCTTGATCGAGCAAGTATTTAACGACGTTAGCGTGGCCTGCAATGGCGGCATAGTGAAGGGCGTTCCAGCCCGTGTGGTTGATGTCGGCGCCTTTGCTGCGCAGGGTTTTGACAACAACTTCGTGCCCAGCCAGGGCCGCGACCATGATCGCGCTATCACCCCATTTGTTTCGCAAGTTCACCTTGGCACCTGCCGAGAGCAACACGTTGACTCCATCCAGGTAACCCTCTCGGGCGGCAACCATCAAGGCGTGGTCGCCACGCACGTCGGTGGTGTCGGCGCTCAAACCTTTGAGCAGCAGCGCACGAATGGCGGGGGTTCGCTGCAATTCGAGTTGTTTGAAAAGCTCCTCGGCCGCTGCGGAGAGCTTCGGAGCGGCCACCATGGGCACTTGCGCCAACGCGATGGGTGAGGCACTTGCAGCCAACGCTAGGATCGCTGCATTCAGCCATCGAGAAACAGTATTCATGGGGTCACGCTGAAAAGTTTGAAGAAGTTTTGACTCGTGACTCGCCCAATGGTTTCGACAGAATCTTCTCGAAGCTGAGCGATCGATTGAGCCACGTGCGCCACGTAGCTCGGTTCGTTGCGTTTGCCGCGCATGGGCACGGGCGCTAAGTAGGGTGAATCAGTTTCGATGAGCATGCGCTCCAGCGGCACGCTTTTGGCGACATATTGCAGATCTCGAGCGCTTTTAAAGCTGACGATTCCGGAAAACGAAATGTGAAACCCCATCTCCATCGCGCGCTCGGCCACGTCAAGCGTTTCGGTGAAGCAATGCATCACGCCGCCCACGTCGCCCGCCCGCTCTTCGCGCATGATGGCGAGGGTATCTTCCGAGGCGTTTCGAGTGTGAATCACCAGCGGCTTGTTGCACTCGCGAGCGGCACGAATGTGCGTACGAAAACGCTCGCGCTGCCAACTCAGATCACCCGTTAAACGGTAGTAATCGAGCCCGGTTTCGCCGATGGCTTGCACCTTGGGATGCGCGGCTCGCTCCAGCAACGAGGCGACGGTGGGCTCTTCGATGTCTTCGTAATCGGGATGTACGCCCGCTGTGGCGTAGATGTTGTCAAAACGATCCGCGAGCGCGATGACGGAGGGCCATTCCGGGTAAGTGACGCTGATGCACATGGCGTGCGTGACCTTAGCCGCGCTCATCCGCTCAATCAGCGCCTCGATGTCGTCGTTAAATTCCGAAAAATTGATGTGGCAATGGGAGTCAACAAACACGCAAACGCCACCTACATCGTGTGCGTCGGGCGAGATGAGGCCATCAGGCCGCCCAAAATGCCCTCGATACGGCTCTTCGCGGCGCGGCCTGTGTCGTCTCGGGTGAACTGAACACCGATACCCTGTGCTCGTGCGCCTTGAATACCGGGTGGCGTGATCCACACGACTTTGCCCTGCACTGCTACTCGATTCGGATCGTCCATCAGAGTGAGCAGCATGAACACTTCGTCAGCGAGCTTGTAGGTGCGTGTGGTCGGAATAAAAATGCCACCGCCGTCAACCCACGGAATGTAGGCCGCGTAAAGCGCCGTCCGCTCACGAATATTGAGCGACAAGACACCCGAGCGCATCGCCGCACTGCCACCTATTCCGGTAATTTCACTCATCCGCGAATCGTCCTATGAACTCTGTTTGCGCTCAGCATCAGCGCGAAAAACACGTACGGTAATCGAGCAATATGCTCTCCAGCTGCAAGCGCGCCGACAGCGTGGTGTCGGGCACGCCCAGCTGTCGCAGCAAAGCGCGATGATAGCTGAGCGCCGCTGATAGGGGTAGCGCCTCAGCGAGCGCCGCAAGCCCCGTTCGCTGACTCTCAAACCGGAGCGGCGAGAGGCCAGAGCGAACGCGCGCCCAGTCGGCCGTCCAGTCGACCAGAAGCGACAGCAGCAACGTGAAGCGCGCTCGGCGATCCGTTTTTCCGCCGCTATCGACCCAAGCGCCCCAGCTCAGTGTCGGCAAGGTGCGTGGCGACAATAAATCTTTAATGAAATCGCCCGTGGCTGCGATACCACCGCTTTGAATGATGCCAAACGCAGCCATCGGCGAGCCGCGAGTGGCCGAGAGCGCCAATTCGGCGGCGGCGCGATCCGCACCTTCGCCCATCAGCCAATCCAGCGCGGCGGTACGGCTCGGGCGGGGCAGCGCGAGTTTCAACGCCCGCGAACGAATCGTTGCAAGGAGCCGCGCCGGATGCGCCGAGACCAAGAGCCAACGCGTATCAGCGGGCGGCTCTTCGAGCGCTTTCAGCAGCGCATTGGCGCTGTCTCGTGAGAGCGCGTTAGCGGTATCCACCAGCAGCACACGCCCGCGCCGTGTTGACGCCGAGAGCTGCATAAATTCCACAGCCTCGCGTGCCGCATCGATCTTGATAATCGGCAAACGCGAAACCTCATCATCACTTTCTTGGGGCGCAAGGCGCATGAAATCGGGATGCACATCGCCGGCGAGCCATTTGCAGCTACCGCACTCGCCGCAGGCTTTACCGTTGCTGGGCGTTTCGCACAGCAACAGCGCCGCTAACGCCGCCCCCGCCGTTGACAAACCATCGCCCTCCCGACCGCTCACGATCCAAGCGTGATGATGCGCTTCAGTCAGGGTGTGGGACGCCGATAACCAATCTGATTGCCAAGGAAGCGCTTGAAAATTCATGGCAAGAGCGACTTCACAAGCGTGACAACTCGCTCGGCGACGGCTTCTTTTGACTCGCGCGTATCGAGCACACGAATTCGGTTTGGCGATGCTGCAGCACGCTCCAAATAGGACCTTCGAACGCGTTCGTGAAATGCAACGCTTTCCGCCTCAATGCGATCCGCAGCACCGCGACCTGCCACACGATTTTGCGCAGCATCCGGCGGCAAATCGAAGAGCAAGGTCATGTCGGGTTCGAACGCAGGATGCGTGATGTTGGCAAGCGATTCAACGAACGCGGCACCGATTTCTCGGCCTGCTCCCTGATACGCAAAGGTCGCATCGGTAAACCGATCACACAGCACCCACTCGCCCCGAGCCAACGCAGGCCACACGACCTTTTCCAAATGCTCGCGCCGCGCGGCAAACACCAAGAGCGCCTCGGTGTGCGGGCTCATTGAGTTGCCGAGAAACAGCGCTCGCACTTGCTCGCCCAGCGCCGTTCCGCCGGGTTCGCGGGTGCAAATCACCGGCAGACCTGCAGCGGCAATCAGCTCGCGAGCTCGTTCGACATGACTACTTTTTCCAGCGCCATCAATGCCTTCAAACGTGATGAATTTCGCATGGTTAGTGCGCGGCGCTGCGAGTGAAACGGTCATCAGCGCGCTACCTTCCCAATTGAAATTTCGCGACAGCGCGGTTGTGTTCGGCCAGATTTCGCGAGAACTCGCTCGTGCCGTCACCCCGCGCCACAAAGTACAAAAATTCGCTCTTCGGTGGATTCACCGCCGCACGAAGCGATGCACGACCCGGGTAAGCAATTGGCGTGGGGGGCAGCCCGTCTCGCGTGTAGCTGTTGTAAGGCGTGTCGGTTTGCAGATGAATTTTTCGCAAATTACCGTCAAACGCCTCACCCAAACCGTAAATCACAGTGGGGTCAGTTTGCAGTCGCATCCCAATCCGCATGCGGTTGATAAACACTGAGCCAACGAGGGGACGATCCGATTCACGACCGGTTTCTTTCTCGATAATCGAGGCCAGAATCAGCGCCTCATAAGGCGACTTCAGCGGCGTGTCCGGCGCGCGTTGCTCCCACGCCGTTGCTAGCTCCTGGCGCATGCGTTTGTGCATGGCGGCGAGGAGCGTTGCAGCGTTGCCACCCGGCGCGACGAAGTAGGTATCAGGGAACAAATAGCCTTCAAGATTTTTGGTTTCTGCGCCGATTTGCTGCGCCCATTCTGCGGGCGGTTTAATGGTGTCCGCCGCGAAATGTTTGCTGTCTGCGGCGAGCGACTTCATCAACGCGTAGAGCTCAACTTGCTTCGAGCCTTCAACCACCGTTACGGGAACTTGTTGCGCTGCACCGCTCTCTATGAGATCAAGCACCTCTTCGACCGTATGCGAACCCGTCAACAAATATTGCCCCGCACGAAGCTTCGTGCCGCTGGAGCGAATTCGCCCAACGGTTTGAATCACCCAGCTCGGCGCAACGCCCAGTTTTTCCAATTCGTTGGCCACCCGGCCGAGCGAAGCGCCGCGAACCACGTTGACCGTAACACCATCAGCCGGGATCACCGCCGTCCAGCGTGGCAGCAAGTACACGGCGCCCGCCACGGCAACGATGGCGAGCAACAACAGCGCAAAAAAGAGATTTAACAGTCGCTTCATATCGAGGGCGTTGGAACGTGGTAGAAACGCTCGACACCGAAATTACCAAACCTATAATTGTGCCCATGTTGCTCTCCGACGCTCGCCCGCATCATTTGACCCACGCCACGCGCTCGCTGCAGCGCGCTTTCACGCTGATCGAAGTGATGGTGGTCATCGTGATTTTGGGCATTTTGGCTGCGGTGATCGTGCCTAACGTGATCGGCCGGGCGCATGATGCGAGAGTGGCTGCCGCCAAGCAAGACGTGGCAACGCTCGCCCAAGCGCTCGCCATGTACAAGCTCGACAACGCCCGCTTTCCCACCGCCGAGCAGGGCTTAAAAGCGCTGGTTGAGATGCCAACAACCGCGCCGCTTCCAAACAACTGGCGCAAAGGCGGCTACGTGCCCAGACTGCCCAATGACCCGTGGGGCAATCCGTATCAATACGCCAATCCGGGGCTCCGAGGTGAAACGGATGTGTTTTCGTTTGGCGCGGACGGCAAAGCTGGCGGCGAGGGCGAAAACGCCGATCTGGGTACGTGGAATTTGTAGCGCCCAGTGTCGTGAAAAACAGCGCAGAGCCGCTTTGTCAAACGCGTTGCTCACCGAAGCGACGTGGCTTTAGCTTGATTGAAGTTCTGGTCGCATTGACGATTTTGGCCGTAGGGCTGATCGCTGCCTCTCGCGCCGCAGTCGTCGCAACGGCCGATCAAACCAACTTACGTGACCGAACCCTTGCCAGATGGGGGGCACATAACATTTTAGCTGAAATCCGACTTCAACCCGGAATGGCATCACCCGCCAAATACAACAAGGCGTTCACGCAAGCAGGTATTGACTTCATCGCCGCGACCACCGTCACCGCCACGCCCAGCCCCATTTTCACCCGCGTAGAGGTTCGCGTCGCTCGGGCTGACAACCCGGGCTATCAGTTAGCTGAAGCGGTTGGGTTTTCGACGCGATGAAGATCAGTCGCGGCGGAGAAAACTCCTTCGCACATGTTGTCCCCTCCCCTTCAAGGGGAGGGCTAGGGTGGGGATGGTTTTCGGCGCAACATCGCACCGAAAACCATCCCCCTCCTAACCTCCCCCTTGAAGGGGGAGGAACCAAAACGGGGTGTAGCGCCGCTTGCAACGTCCCGCTCTCCCCCAGCCCCTCTCCGTCCGGTGGAGAGGGGAGCTTACGTGGCACCCTCGGCATGACCTTGATCGAGCTCATCGTCGGCCTCGCCATCGCGTCATTAATGACGATTACCGGCTGGCGTGCGATTGATGGCCTACAAGCAGCGCGCGACCAAACGGTGGCCGATTCGGCGCGGTGGCAAGGTTTGGATACGTTTTTCGCAACGCTTGAAGCCGATCTTCGTCGCGCCGATTTAAACGTGTTTCGCGGCGATGCGAATTCGCTTTCCTTCAAACTTTTGGGCAATACCGCCGCCGAACCAGCGACCGAGATTCGCTACACACTTGTCGCAGGCGACGTTCCTAATTCCTCTTTCATTCGACGCGACTCACCGAATGGTTCGCTCACATTTGCCGCAGTAAAGAACGGCGTGTTCACTTACAGGCGTCCCCCCGAGACCGACCCTGCAAAGCCAGCAGTCACGGGGTTCGAGAGCGCGATTGACCGCTACCCTCGCGCCGTGCAGATTGAGCTCATCTTGCAGAGCGCATCGGCAACAACGGCCGACGCTGAACGCAGCGTTTCGCGATTGATGGTGTTGCGATGAACGCGCAAAACCCACAACGAAACAGCGGCGCAGCGCTCATCATCGCGATGCTGCTCACCGCGCTGGGCGCCGCCGTCGCCGCACAACTCATTCAACCCCTCGCTGGTTGGCTCAAACGCGAATACACCGCTCGCGATGTGCAAGCCGCCTACACCTTGGCCGACGCCGCAACGGGCTGGTCGCTCACTGTGCTGGCGGGCGACGCACGCACATCAAGCATCGATCACTACGGCGAACTGTGGGCCACCAAACTGCCCGAAACGCAAGTAGAAGGCGGCACCGTCGACGGTCAACTCACCGATTTGCAGTCTCGCTTCAATCTCAATA
>JAAFHR010000201.1 GCA_013298455.1 Betaproteobacteria bacterium
GTTAGGGGAGAGGGGGCAGGTCGGTGGGAGGGTGAAGGTTGCGCTTCGAATCGCCATCCCCCTCTCCCCACCCCTCTCCCTCCGGGGGAGAGGGGGACAAGCGCGCCCTCGCTGCGCTCCGAAGTCGATCCTATCCCTTCGCGATCACATCGCGCATCACATTGACAAAATGATCGATGTGTGACTTCTCACTCACGAACGGCGGCGCGACGATTAAGTTGTCGCCCGTACTCTTGAGGTTTACGCCTGCGTCGAACATCCGTTTCTGGAATTCGTGACCTCGAACGCCGGGCATGCCGTCTACGGCTAGCTCTACGGCGGCCATTAAGCCGACGGCGCGGATGTCAACGACGAGCGGTAGATCGCGGAGCGAGAACATTGCGTCGATGAAATAGGGCGAGAGTTCGGCGGCTCGATCGATGAGTTTTTCCTCGCGGAAAATCTTCATCATCGCTAAGCCTGCTGCGGTGCAGGCGGGGTGGGCGCTGTAGGTGTAGCCGTGGAAAAATTCGATGCCTTTGGCGGGGCCGGCATTGGTGATGGTGTCGTAGATGTCGGTGCGGGCAACGACCGCGCCGAGCGGCTGCGCGCCGTTGGTGATGGCTTTGGCCATGGTCATGATGTCGGGGGTGACGCCGAAGGCCTGTGCGCCGAAATTCGCGCCCATGCGGCCCCAGCCGGTGATCACTTCATCGAACACGAGCAAGATGCCGTGCTGATCGCAAATCGCGCGGAGTTTTTCTAAGTAGCCTTTGGGCGGTGGCAGGCAGCCGAATGAGCCGGCCGTGGGCTCCACGAATACCGCCGCGATGTTTTCACCACCGTACATCGCGCAGTAGCGCTGCAAATCGTCGGCCAAATCTGCGCCGTGCTCGGGCTGGCCTTTCACAAATTTGTTTTGCGGCAAACCGGTGTGACGCATGTGATAAACGCCGGGGAGCCCCACGCCAAACACCTTGCGGTTATTGATCATCCCTGAGAGCGCCACGCCGCCCATGTTGACGCCGTGATACGCCCGTTCCCGGCTGATGAAGAGTTGACGGTGGCCTTGGCCGCGAATGCGGTGGTACGCCAGCGCCATCTTCATCGCGCTGTCGACTGATTCCGAGCCAGAGCAAACAAAGAACACACGATCCAAACCCTTCGGCGTGAACTGGGTGACCTCTTGCGCGAGCTGAAAGGCTTTCGGATGCGCGCGGGTGAACGGCATCGTGTAATCAAGCGTGTTGAGCTGGTTGTAGACCGCCTCGGCGATCTCTTTGCGGCAGTGCCCAGCGGCTACGCAAAACAGCCCGGACGACGCATCGATCAGCTTTTTGCCATCGGGCGTCCACAAGTACATGCCTTCGCCTTTAACGAACATGCGAGGTTCTTGTTTGAACTCTTTGTTCGGAGAAAAGGGCATCCAGTAGTTGTCGAGGGCGTGAGAATCCAGGGCCATGGTGGCCGCAGCGGCAGCGGTTTGAGCGAGAGGATCAGCGTGTCCCATGAAAGGCTCCTGTGGGGGTTAAAGCAGAGCTCAGCATCCTAGCAGCGAGTGAATGTCTTGTTGTGGCGATGTTTCGGTTGTGCGGCCGCTATGCGACATCGGCATTGGTGTCTAGATTGGGCAGCAAGCGTTGGTTCCGCAAGCTTTCAGGCAGCTATGACTGTTTATTGAAACGCCAATATCTGATTGGGCGAGCCGTGTTTTTTTAGGTATTTCAAAAAAATACTTTTCATTTACGAACGCTTGGTATTACTTGGCTATCGTTGATAAAGCTATTATTGACGGCTGTGCTATCAATGAGCTTCGGCAGCCCGCGTCGATAATTGCGGCCTTGCCTCTGGTTCATTTTTTCTTCGGCTTGCTGTGACCCTTCTCTACATCATCATTGCCACCACCTTGGGCGGCGTGGCCTCTGTGGCTGTTGCTTCGTTTGCGCTATGGGCGAAACTCGCCTCGATTGAGCGCTGGGTGGCGTTTGCCGTCGGCGCCATGCTCGCTGTGGTTTTCTTAGACATCTTGCCTCATGCCTTGGCTGATGGCGTTGTGCCGTCGTCGCTCATGGCTTGGGTTTTGGGGGGCGTGCTGTTTTTCTTTTTCTTAGAAAAGCTCGTGATCTGGCGGCATTCCCACGGCGATTTAACGCCGCCACCGGGCGATGGCACCGCCGCCGCCGACGCGCACCACACGCATCACCACCACCATCATCACCACGCGCACGGCCACAGCCACGGCGGTGACAAAGGCCGCACCGGCTTGATGATTTTGATTGGCGACTCGCTTCATAACGCGACTGATGGCGTGGTGATTGCCGCCGCCTTTATGGCCGATTTCAAGCTCGGCGTCGTCACGTCGCTCGCGGTGATCGCCCACGAAATTCCGCAAGAGGTGAGCGATTTTTTCGTGTTGCTGCACTCCGGCTATTCGCGCGGCAAAGCGTTTCTCTACAACTTGCTGTCGAGCCTCGCGATGGTCGTGGGCGGAGTCATCGCCTATTTCGCGCTCGATCAAGCGCAAGCCTATGTGACGCCGGTGCTCGCCTTTGCAGCGGCGTCGATGCTCTATGTGGCGGTTGCAGATCTGATTCCATCGCTACACCGCCAATTCTCAATCCGCGATACCGCGCAGCAAATGGTGATGATTGGGCTTGGCGTGCTGACCGTGGTGGTGATGCATTCGTTTTTGCATTGATGGATTTGCACACAACGGGTGCGCATTTCCTCAGGACGAATTTGGCGCTCGCCGTGACGCAAAAACTGCGCTTCCAGCAAATGACGTTCCTCGTTCCGTGGAGATTCGGAGAACTTGATGTGGCCCAACTGGGCGCGCGGGACGGTGCCGTGATGCCAAATTCGCAGCGACTCCTTACGGTTCACTCCGTAAGCAGCTGCAAAGGCCACAGGTCAAAGTGATGAGCGCTGACTTCAGAGATGCAGCAATCAAGTTTGATTTGGATCAACTCCGGCAACTGATTGAAGTGTCGAGTCCATTCGTTGCGGCGCGCATCGACAAGCTTGACACTGAGATTGCCAAAACAGCAGATCAGGATTTAGCCGAAAGCTTCTGCGAGTTCGCACGCCTTCCCGGAACCAAGGCTCACTCGTTTTTGCCTCGTGTCATCTCAAATCCCGATTTCGGCTCGGTACTTTTGGGAGTGCGGCTACGAACAGAATCACAGCCTTACACATCATTCCTTGAGCTCATTGCTCAAACGGAGACCATTGACGACGGCAACTTGAAGGCGCTCATTGCGGTCGCGAAAACGCAGTTTGCCGAGGTCAACCCGAAGTTCATTCGGATAGCCACAAGCGCTGACGCCCCGCTTCGCAGCTATGTTGCATCGCTTGATAGGGTCATGTACGGAGCGCCTTTGCGCCTGACTGAAATGCGAACGACCGGCGACATCAAAATTCGTTTGGCCACCGAATCCCGAGAGCGCGCGGCCCTAGATTTCTACGAACGCACCCTCGAATTAGCGCCCGCTGCGTCGCGATATGCAGCGCTCCCAGACATCGAGTCTCTCCGTGCGTGTCAGCAGGATGCACTGCTATGGGAAATCATGAAAGGCGGAGTCACCGTGGGCTTTATCGCGTTGACGGAGAGAGCGTTCCTGAGCGCGGAAGATGTCTGGATTGCCGACGCGATTGTTGATCCGTCACATGCTTGCCAAGGAATCTATACGAGCGCAGTCAGTCTGCTTTCAGCGGCGCTGCTGCCCAGTCGTCCAGACGCATGGCTTTTGGGATCAATTCATCCAGATAACGCCGCCTCGGTTCGAGCCGCGATCAAACTGGGGCGTCGAGCAATCCGCAATGTGTACGAACTTCCGATGAAAGCGGTGGCCTAAACCCACGCTGCCTCATTTTCGATGCCGATAAGCAGCGTGTGCGTTGCGACGGCCTAAGACGAGCGTCGGCCGATCTAGCTGATTTGCCCCTTGCTGGTCGAGATCAAGGCTTCAGCACTTCTCTCAAGAAACCTTCCGCCGCTGACCGAGCCTGCGGCAAATTCAACAAAGTATGCGGCGCGCCAGGGATCAACACAATGCTGGCTTGTTTGTTGTTCTTAAGGGCGGCGGCGCAATGGCCCTGAGCGCTTGGGTTGCCGAGCCAGGTGTTGGTCGGCGAGAAAAACGGGTCGACTGCGCTGATGATGTTGAGCACGGGCTTGTCGTCGGGCATCGCGGTTTTGTGGCTTTGCACGAAATAGTTGTCTTCGCAGCTCCAAGCCATCACGATTCGAGCCTGAAATTCGTTACCTGCATAGCGGGCGACGGGCACAGCGCCTTCGCTCGATCCCGCAAGCACGGCGCGGGATACGTCCGCCCAAGCAAGCGTTGGTAGTGCTTTGACGGTCAATGCGACCTCGGTTAGTCGAAGCGCATGAATTTTTTCGTAGACGGTTTTGTCGATGGGTGACTTGTAGGTGAGCCGTTTCGGTAGCGCGAACGAATCGGGTGCGATGCTGGCGATGCCTATGCTCGCGAGCCACTGTTGCCATTCGCCAATGGCTTTGAGCGAGAGACCGGACGAGCCGTGCATGAACACGACGACCGGTGCACGTTTGCCGTTGCCAGCGGGTGCTGCGCTGAGCGCTCCGAAGTAGGCTGTGCCGCCTGTGACGTTACTCGGCAGCGCTATCTGTGCGCCACTGATCACAGCGCGTGCTGAGGCTTCGGTGTGTTCTGTTTCGGTGTCTTTGATTTCGCCAGCGGGTTGTTGGGCAAAAGCGCCCAACGCGGCGAATAGGCTCAGGGCAAGGGCGGCGATTTTCATGGGTGTTCGGATAGAGGAGTTAGTGCGGGGTGATTGAAGTGTTTCACGGCTTGCTGTCTGGCGTTGTAGGCTGACTTTCGGGGGTGGCGTCAAGTTCGTTTGGCGATTGTGCTTCGGCTTTCTCTTTGATGATTTCGTTTTGCGCCTGCCGTCTGCGTAGCGCCATCCAGAGCAGCAGTCCGGCGGGGATCGCGCCTAAGAAAACGAAGCGCAGCAGCCCTACGACGATGGAATCCGAAACGATCGCCATCATGATGACGAAGTAGAGCCAGGCGATTGCGATGATGTACATGGTGAAGCGGAGTGGGTACAGCGTGTAGCGAGACTGCGAAGCTTACCCCGACGTGGCCTCGGCATGATGCGATCAACACCGATACGACACGAGATTTGCCATTCTCGCGCTAGTGGCCTACATTCTGGCTATGAGTGAAACGCCTCTTGATCCCATGGCGCAGCTATTCGCTGCGATGTCGAAATCCTTTACGGCGCCGCCTGTGGGAGCTGCTGCGGCGGCGCTCCCGAAATCGGTGTTGCCAGAGCCGGGCTGGTGGTGGCTGAGTGCCGTGAAACCCGAGGCGTGGCAGCAGGCGGCGCAGAAATGGTTTACACCCGAAGCAGACGTCGCGCCGCTCGTTGCCGCGGATCGCCGATTCAAGTCTGACGCATGGGTGCAGCAGCCGTTTTTCAGCGGCCTTCGAGATCAGTATTTGCGCACGGCGGCGTTTTGGCGAGAGCTGGTATCGCAGGCCAACTTGGATGACACCGAGCGCCACCGCGCAAAGTTTTTTCTTGAACAACTGCTCGACGCCACGGCACCGAGCAACTTTTTTGCAACGAATCCAGAGGCGATTGAAAAGGCAATCGCCACCAACGGCGAGAGCCTAAAACACGGCTTGGAAAACCTCCGCGCAGATATTGAAAACGGTCACATCGCGATGACCAATGAAGCGGTGTTTAAGGTGGGTGAGAATTTGGCTGTGTCGCCCGGCGAAGTAGTTTTTAGAAACGATTTGATTGAGTTGATTCATTACACGCCGTCGCAGAAAACGGTGCACGAAAAGCCGCTACTGATCGTGCCGCCGTGCATCAATAAGTTCTACATTCTTGATCTGAAACCTGAGAACTCATTCGTTCGGCATGCGGTGGATGAAGGATTCGACGTCTATTTGGTGTCTTGGCGAAACATCCCTGAATCGATGCAGGCGTTGCCGTGGGAAGCCTACTTGAACGACGGCGTGCTGACCGCAATCGATGAGGTGCGCGAGCATGCGAACGCTGAAACGATCAATACGCTGGGTTTTTGCGTTGGCGGCACCATCCTCGCGTGCTCGTTGGCGGTGCTGGCGGCGCGCGGTGAGCTCGAAGACTATGTCGATAGCGCAACGTACCTGACCACACTGCTCGATTTCAACGAACCGGGCGACATCAAGGCCTACATTGGCGAGAGCACGTATCAACTCCGTGTGCAAACGCTGGGCGAAGACGGCAGCAAAGGTCGAATGAGCGGCGCAGAATTGGCGCAATCCTTTGCGAGTCTACGTGCCAACGATTTGATCTGGAGTTTCGTCGTTAACAACTATCTCAAGGGCCAAGACCCGGCCGCGTTTGATCTTCTATTTTGGAATGGCGATTCAACGAATTTGCCGGGCCCAATGTATTTGTATTACTTGCGAAATTTCTATCTCGACAACAAGCTCATGCAACCCGCGTCGCTCACGATGCTTGA